>JAQCAK010000256.1 GCA_027621895.1 Pseudomonadota bacterium
CGGATATCCAGGCTGGGGGAATTCTGGCAGCCGTTGCTCGAGGCCGCGGGTATTCCGGTTCACTACGTGATCTGTATTCGCGATCCTGCCGAGGTTGCGGGCTCCCTGGAGAAGCGCAATGGCTTTCCCTACCTGAAATCCTTTTACCTCTGGCTGCTCTACAACCTCGATGTTCTCCGGTTGACCGCAGACTCACGAATCATCGTTCGTTACCAGGACGTGCTGGACGATCCGCAGGCTGCCATTGAGCAGTGTCGCCAGGCACTCGCGTTGGACGAGCCTGATGCAGAGGAGGTTCGTCGATTTTGCGACGAATTTGTGTCGAAGGGACTGCACCATCACCAGGACCTTCAGATTGAGGCACCGCTACCCATGGTCGAGCGCCTCTACGAGGGACTCACTGGCAGTGAATCAGAACAGCTGGCAGCGCTGGTGGAGGAGTGTCTGCAGGGGCTCGCAGCGGATGCGCAAACACGAAGCGCCCTGACGCTGGCGGCGGAGCTGGAACGCAGTCTGTCCCGGGAAAAAGACAACCAGGAGAAAGAGCTCTCCGACGTTATCGACAGGCAGCGGAAGGATATCGAGGATTTCCGTGATTACCAGGAGAAACTTGAAGCGGAAAAGGCCGACCTTCGGCGGTACCAGGAAAAACTCGAAAAGGAAAAGCAGGCGTATCAGGCGTACCAGGAAAAGCTCGAGAAAGACCTGACCGGGCAACGGGACTGGTCTGAAAAGCAGCGCCAGGATATCGAGGCACTGCAGAATGACCTGGCGGCTCTCGACGCTGACCGGCAGCAACTCCAGGCGACCAATGGCAGTCTCCGGGAACAGTTGAGTGAAACTGACCTGGCGCTCCACCAGGCCCGTGCGGAAGCCGAGCGTGAATCCATGCGGCTCTGGGAGATCATCGAGAAATACCGTCAGCAGGTGGATGCCATGGAAGCCTCCCATTGCTGGCGCATCACGGCACCACTCAGGTGGAGTCGTCGCCAGATCCAGATGCTGCCGTACCGGGTAAAACGGGGTATCCGCTATCTGGTGTTCCTGCTGCCTGAAGACAGCATGCTGCGTCAGCGATTGATCAAGGTTTATGAACGCAGCGTCCTGTTTTTAAGGGGCGAGGTCGATTCTGCGGCGGTTCGCGAGTCGCACCATGCCATGGTTGCCGCGCGGCGGCGGTTGCTGGGACACAAGCCTGTCCTGCCCGCGGATCAGCTGCCCGTGGTTGACCTGAGCATTGTCACCTATAACAGCGCTGGATGGATAGAGGGCTTCGTGGCGAGTCTCCGCGGGCAGTCCTACCCCCTCGACAGGCTGCATCTGTATTTTGTGGACAATGGTTCAACCGATGAGACAGTTGCCCGGCTGAATGCCCGGGACTGGTCGGACTTCGCCGGTTACACACTGATTGAAAGTGATAACCGCGGTTTTGGTGCAGGTCACAACCAGTCGATCCGGGCCGGTGACAGCGAGTTCGTGCTGGTCACCAACATTGACCTCGAGTTCCGGGCGGATACGTTGCCGAGGCTGGTGAGTTTCGCTGCCCAGGACGATGCGGATGCGGCCAGCTGGGAGGTACGACAGGCGCCGTTTGAACATCCCAAGTTCTACGACCCGGTTTCCCTGCAGACCCCCTGGTCGTCCCATGCCTGTATCCTGATGCGACGTGAAGCCCTGGCTGCTGCGGGTGGATACGAGGAAAAGATCTTCATGTATGGCGAGGACGTGGAGCTTTCCTACCGCTTCCGCTCCCTGGGCTACAAGCTGCGGTATGTACCTTCGGCTGTGGTCAATCATTACACCTACGATGAACCGGGCCAGGTGAAGCAGCTGCAGTACCAGGGCAGTACGCTGGCCAATGCCTATCTGCGCATGCGCTATGGATCCTGGTTCGATGTATTTCGAATCCTGCCGATGTACCTGGCCCTGGCGCGGGGTCGTGCCGGCTTTGCAGGCAACTATGACGTTGTCAAAAAGAACGCCAGGCTGATTCTGGCCAATGCCATGTATTTTCTGCGTCGTCGAACGGGGCAGTCCTTTGCTTTTCGAGGCTGGGACTACGACATCGTCAGAAACGGCGCATTCCATGAACTGCCGGAACCCGTGGAACAGCCGCCCCTGGTCAGTGTGATTACGCGCAGTTACCGGGGCCGTGACAGCCTGCTGCTGGAATGTCTGCAGTCAGTTGCCCATCAGACCTGGGGCAACATCGAACATGTCATTGTGGAAGATGGTGGAGCCAGCCTGGCTGATACGATCGCGGCATTTGAGGCACAGTATCCCGGGGCACGGGTCGCTTATTATCCGCTGCCCAAAGGCGGGCGCTGCGAAACCGGTAACCGCGGTCTGGAGCTGGCGAAGGGTGAGTACCTCATGTTCCTGGATGACGATGACCTGCTGTTTTCAGATCATCTGGAGATCTGCCTCGCCGAGCTCGCAAAAGATCCTGAGCTGGGCGCCGTTTATGCCCTGGCCTGGGAGGTCGAGACAGAATTCCAGGATGGCCACTACGAGGAAAAATCCCACGGTACACCGGACATATTCCACCAGGCATTTGATCGGGAGGTGCTCCTGGATCATAACTTTATCCCGATTCAATCCATTGTCTTCAGAAGATCGCTTTATGAACAGCATGGCGGTTTTGATCCTGATCTCGATAACCTGGAGGACTGGAACCTGTGGATCCGTTACTCGACCCACAGCGATTTCAGGTTGGTCGGCAAGACAACCTCCATGTTCAGGACGCCCTGGGATCTCGAAGAGAAAGCCCGGAGACAGCAGGTGCTCGATGAATACCTGCCGGTTGCCCGGGAGAAGAACCGCCAGAGCGATGGTCACGTCGCGGGGAAGCCTGTCGAATGAAACCCTTTACCTCGCTGCTTTACATTACTTACTTTGATTTTGCGGTCCAGTATCGAAAAACCATGATCGGTCCGATCTGGGTGCTCATGGGACCCACGCTGTTTATCGCGACCCTGGGGCTGCTGTTTGCCCAGGTAAGCAATCTGCCGAAAGATGTCTTTATCCCGCATCTGTCCATTGGCCTGATCACCTGGACCCTGGTCTCGGGATTCGTGGTGAACTCAACGACCGTATTTCAACGTAACCGGGCGCAGATCCTTCAGGGTGGCATGAGCCTGCTGGACATTGTGGCGGTGGACGTCATGCGCACGGTGCTGCATTTTCTTCACCAGGTGATCATCATCCTGGTCATCTTTTTCCTTTACGACCTGACCATGACCTGGCACTTCCTGATCAGCCTGCTGGGCCTGTGCGCCCTGGTTATCAACGGGCTGTGGCTGACGATGCTGTTTGGCATCGTCGGTGCAAGATATCGGGACCTGGCAGAAGTGGTGAGCGCGGTGATGCGGATCGCATTCCTTGCCACGCCGATTATCTGGCAGCCAGTGGAGCGAGGCGTGGGCGGGATCATGGGTTTGTTCCTGACCTACAATCCTTTCTACCATTTTCTGGACCTGGTCCGGGCGCCACTGCTGGGATACGAGGTTTCATGGCTCAGCTTCCTGGTTGTCGGCAGCATTACGCTGGTGGGGCTGGTGACGTCCTTTCTGTTCTACAAAAAACTGGGATTCAGGGTGCCGTTATGGGTGTAGTACCAGAGCGCAATGAGGCCGAGACGGCAGAGAGTGAAGTGCTGCTGCAAGCCAATGCGGTCTCCCTTTCAGTGCCGGTGTTTCAGCCCACGGATCGTCAGCTGCTATCCAGCCCGCTGAAGTTCATCGCGGATCTTTACCTGGCAAGGACCAGTCGGGGTGTGTCCCATCTTCTGAAAGATGTATCGCTGACCCTGCGCCGGGGAGAGCGCCTTGGCGTGGTCGGTGTTAATGGTGCGGGCAAAAGTACCCTGCTGCGCGTACTGGCGGGCATTTATCGACCCACTACCGGCAGCCTTGAATCCCATGGCGACATCAAGGGGCTGTTCGATATTTCCCTTGGCATGAATCCGGAGGCGACGGGGCTGGAAAATATCTACATGCGAGGCCTGCAGCTCGGATTCGGGATCAACCAGATCCGGGAGTTTGTCCCGGGAGTCCTCGAGTTTTCCGAGCTGGGAGAGGCTATCGAGAAGCCCTTAAACACCTATTCCACCGGTATGCGTCTGC
>JAQCAK010000257.1 GCA_027621895.1 Pseudomonadota bacterium
TGGCCGTGGCTGATGAACTCAATGATGGTCTGTCTGCCATTTACACCTTCTTCGAACCGGAGATGCCGGAACGCAGCCTGGGTGTGATGGCAGTCCTTCGCCTGATCGAGATGACGCAATCCATGGGACTGGAACATCTGTACCTGGGCTACTGGATTCGCCAGTGCCAGAAGATGAGCTACAAAATGGATTACAAGCCGCTGCAGCTTTATGTGAACAACAGCTGGGTTGGGTTGGCTTAGCACCCCGCTCGTCCTGAGCGTAGCGAAAGACGCGGCAGTAGCGGTCTCGCGGTATTTAGTGCACAATGCTCGCCGTTTTAGACCAGCCCGAGGAAATGAATGGCGAAGGAAGACCAGATACAAATGACCGGCACGGTGATCGACACCCTGCCCAACACCATGTTCCGCGTTGAATTAGAGAACGGCCACGTGGTGACAGCCCATATCAGTGGCAAGATGAGGAAGAACTACATCAAGATCCTGACGGGCGACAAGGTCAAGGTTGACCTCACACCCTACGACCTCACCAAGGGAAGGATCACCTTCCGGGAATAATCCCTCCCCTGACTTCCAGCTATTCTGATCAGGCTGGCGCTTTGATCGGTTCTTCAATATCAAGCGCCAGGTCACCATCCCTGACCGTGACGTGAACGACCCCACCATTATCTGAAAGCTTGCCGAAGAGGATGTCCTCGGCCAGTTCTTTTTTGATCTTGTTCTGGATCAGACGCTGCATGGGTCGTGCACCCATGTTTTCGTCGTAGCCATTGGTGGCCAGCCATTCCCGCGCCTCGTTGGACACCTCGAGCTGCACCTTCTTGGAGTCCAGCTGCACCTGGATTTCCACCAGGAATTTGTCGACCACCGTCTTGATCACCTCCGGTGTCAGGCTGTCGAACTGGATGATGGCATCCAGCCGGTTCCTGAATTCCGGTGTAAACATCTTCTTGATGATCTCCATGCCATCGGTGGAATGATCCTGGGTCTGGAAACCGATGGAGCTGCGGGTCATTTCCTGGGCACCGGCGTTGGTGGTCATGATGATGATCACATTCCGGAAATCAGCCTTGCGGCCGTTGTTGTCTGTCAGGGTGCCGTGGTCGAACACCTGCAACAGCAGGTTGAACACTTCCGGGTGCGCCTTCTCGATCTCGTCCAGCAGCAGCACACAGTGAGGCTGCTTGGTGATCGCCTCGGTCAACAGACCACCCTGGTCATAGCCGACGTACCCGGGCGGTGCACCGATCAATCTTGAAACCGTATGCCGCTCCATGTATTCCGACATATCGAAGCGCAGCAGTTCGATGCCCATGATACTGGCCAGCTGGCGGCAGACTTCCGTCTTGCCCACGCCGGTGGGTCCTGCAAACAGGAACGAGCCGATGGGCTTGCCGTCTTCCTTCAGGCCGGCACGGGACAGCTTGATTGCGCTGCCCAGTGTCTGGATGGCCTCGTCCTGGCCGAAGATGGTCATCTTCAGGTTGGTTTCCAGGTCACGCAGGGATTCCTTGTCGGAAGACGATACGTTCTTCGGCGGTATCCGTGCGATCTTGGCCACCATCTGTTCGATATCACTGACCGAAATCTGCTTCTTGCGCTTGCTCGGTGGCTGCAGCTGCTGATAGCCACCCACCTCGTCGATCACATCGATAGCCTTGTCCGGCATGAACCGGTCATTGATGTACTTGTCAGCCAGCTCGGCCGCTGAACGCAGAGACTTGTTCGTGTACTTCAGCTTGTGATGTTCCTCGAACCGGGTCTTCAGGCCCTTCAGGATTTCATAGGTGTCATCAACATTGGGCTCGTTGACGTCGATTTTCTGGAACCGGCGTGACAGCGCACGGTCCTTGTCGAAGATGCCGCGATATTCCTGGTAGGTCGTGGAACCGATACAACGGATTTCACCTGACGCCAGCAATGGCTTCAGCAGGTTGGACGCATCCATGACGCCGCCCGACGCGGCACCGGCACCAATAATGGTGTGGATCTCGTCGATAAACAGGATCTGGTGAGGCGTTTCCTTCAGTTCATTCAGCAGTGACTTGAGTCGCTTTTCAAAGTCGCCGCGATACTTGGTGCCAGCCAGCAGTGCGCCCAGGTCCAGCGCATGAACGGTGCTGTCCTTGATAATCTCCGGTACCTGGCCATCGACGATCAGTTTCGCCAGACCTTCTGCAATAGCGGTTTTACCCACGCCGGATTCACCCACCAGCAGCGGGTTGTTCTTGCGGCGACGCGACAGGGTCTGGATGACCCGTTCCACTTCCTCACCGCGACCCACCAGCGGGTCGATCAGACCCTTCTTAGCCTGCTCGTTCAGGTTGGTGGCATAAGATTCCAGGGCACTGGCCTGCTTTTCGCCGTCTTCGCCGATCTCGGCAGCTTCACCCTCGCTGTGAGGGCCTTCCCCGGATTCCTCACCGTTCTTGGTGACGCCGTGGGCAATGTAATTAACGATATCGATCCGGTTCACGTCCTGCTGTTTCAGCAGGAACACCGCGTGGCTTTCCTGTTCGCTGAAAATCGCGACCAGCACGTTGGCGCCATCGACCTCCTTGCGGCCGCTGGACTGCACGTGGAAAACAGCGCGCTGCAATACCCGCTGGAACCCGAGTGTCGGCTGGGTTTCACGGTCTGTTTCATTCTTGGGAATCAGCGGCGTGGTGGCTTCAAGAAATTCTTCAAGTTCACTGCGCAGCTTTTCAATATCTCCTCCGCAGGCCTTCAGCACGCTGACGGCAGATACATTGTCCAGCAGTGCCAGCAGCAGATGCTCAACGGACATCAGCTCGTGCCGCTTGTTTCTGGCATCCTTGAACGCCAGGTTCAGTGTTACTTCCAATTCTCTGCTAAGCATATTTAGGTGTTTGTTACCTCACTCATCATCGTCATCAACGGCTTCAATATCCGACTGCAGGGGATGCTGGTTCTCCTGCGAATACTGATTCACCTGCGCCGATTTAGTCTCGGCTATGTCCCTTGGGAATATCCCGCAGGTTGCTTTTCCTTGCGTGTGAACTGCCAGCATGATCTGCGTTGCTTTTTCACGATTCATGCCAAAAAACATCTGCAGTACTTCCACGACGAATTCCATCGGCGTGTAGTCATCATTGAGCAGTATCACTTTATACAGTGGCGGCTTTTTGAGTTTAGGTTTCGCCGGGGCCTCCAGAACGCCAAGATCCCGCCCGGGATCCATGGGCTCGTCGTCACCGGCGCTGCCGAATATCTCCAGTTGCTTTGCCACAAGTTGTTTATAAGGCTTCATTTCCACTTATCAAGATCACCAGGGGTCCTGTACAGCTTAAGTCTGCGGGAGATCGACGTGTCAAACCCCGCACTGAATATTCTAACCACATTCCAACACGGGGGAACACTGTACGTTCCGCCGCACCGTTTTCGGGCTTTTCGTGAACCCTGATCATAGCAGGCACGCTTTGTGGGCGCTCATAGCAATTACCTTGACTGTACCTTTCAGATGCTCCTAAAGTAAGTCCTGTCAGCGCACAGTCTGCTGCTGGCGTTAACTGCAGTGAGGTAACCACGATGCCTACCGGACATGTTAAGTGGTTCAACAACACCAAGGGATATGGCTTTATTCTCCCGGAGGATGAAAGCGAGGACTATTTCGTGCACTACTCCTCCATCGTCATGGACGGCTACAAGACACTGAAAGCCGGCCAGGCGGTCAGCTTCGACATGATCGAGGGACCCAAGGGGATTCACGCGGTCAACGTCGTTCCCCTGGATGCGGGCGAGGAAGCGGCAGGCGACAGCTGACCTGATCTTGCGCGAGAACCTGATCCTGCTGAACAAACCCTGGGGTGTGCTGTGCCAGTTCACCGGCGAATCCCCCAACCTCTCCGATCTTGTTAACCACAAGGGCTACTACCCGGCTGGCCGTCTGGACAAGGACAGCGAGGGTCTGCTGCTGCTGACCCGCGATGGTTCCCTGCAGGCGCGTATTGCTGACCCGAAATTCAAAATGGAAAAAACCTACTGGGTCCAGGTGGAAGGTGAACTTACCGATACCGCCCTTGAGCACCTGCGCCGGGGTGTTGAACTGAAGGATGGCCGAACCCGCCCAGCCCGGGCACGACGCATTGATTGCCCG
>JAQCAK010000258.1 GCA_027621895.1 Pseudomonadota bacterium
ACCCCGCGATCATCTCAAGCGTCCCGGCGTCGGCACTGGTCACGTATAGCCTGAAGCTGTATTTCTGCTCGCTCATCTGATCTCCTCCGGGCCGTTGAGGCTACCCCGCACAATCGAACGAATCTGGTCCGCGCTCAGAGGTTTCTGAACCAACCCAAACAGCAGACCTTCCCTGGCTGCAGCGGAAAGTTGATCGAGGAACTCGGGCATGAAAGCCGTCACGATATAGATGGGGCAACTGCACCCGCCTGCTCGCAGCCGACGCATGGTTTCCACCCCGTCGATATCCGGCATTTTCAGGTCCAGGAAGATCATATCAATGGTCTCTCGCGCTGCAATCTCAAGACCTTCAATACCACCGGAAGCCAGCAATACCCTGTAACCGCTATCCTCAAGCGCGAGATCAAAGGCATCTCGCACGCCTTCATCATCGTCAATAACCAGAATGGACTGGCTCATGGGTTTTCCTCCGCTACTTTAAACTTGAACCGGAAAAGCGCTCCACCTTCTTCGGCATCATGAATCGAGATTTCACCACCATGCTTTTCAACCAGGTTACGGGTCACCGACAAGCCCAGGCCAGTACCCTTGCCAACCGGCTTGGTGGTAAAAAAAGGATCGAAAATTTTGGATTTCTTCTCATCAGGTACACCCGGTCCCGAATCGCTGATGTCCAGCAACACCTCTCCCGCTGCGCCCTGCTGACCCTCAACCTGATACCCCCTGACGCGGAGCCGCTTCACGTCACTGGATTTCAATACATAGAGCGCATTCAGCATGACATTCAGTACGCTCTGGTACAGCTCACTACCGGACGCCAGGATAGGCGGCAGATCCTCATCGATTTCAACACTGAGAACCACATCCGCATGTCGCAGATCCGCGGCCATCAAATCAGTGACCTTTGCAACAATATCTGCCCAGTGAACCAGTTCGGCAGCTTGCGGCGCTGAACTCGCGTAAGTCATCATGCTGGTCAGGATTGTCTTCATTAGACCGACAGATTCGATGGCCTTCTGCAAAACACCCCGGACTTTTTCATCTTGAACTCTGGATTCAGCATACTCCACGTAATTGAGGATCCCCATCAGGGGATTATTCAGCTCGTGACCGACCCCGGCGGCCAGCAGGCCCAGGGACGCCAGCTTTTCAGTTTGAAATACACCAGCCTTGGTATCTCGCAACTGGCGCATCGTTGCCGATAATTCCTGGTTTGTCTCAATCAGCTCTGCAGTACGCTGCTGAACGATAGTTTCCAGGTCGGAGTTAACTGACTCGACTTCAGCCCGGGCTGCATGCAGGCGTAACACCAGCTGATTGTAGGACGTTGCGAGTTTGCTGATTTCAGCGCTGCCGCTGACCTCCACAGGCCGCAAGTCCTGACTCTGGGCTGCCTGTTGAACCGCTGCCGTGAGACCACTGATCGGCCGGGAGATGAATCTGGAGATCCAGGTTGATACCAGGATGCTCAGCAGGATACAGAGCCCGAACACCAGCAACAGCATTTTCAGCAACTCATCCTGCGCCAGGAAAACCTCCTCGACATCCATCTTGACGACCAGCCCCCAGCCTGTCCGGGGCAAGGGCATCCACACCGCGATGATATCCTCATGGCGATAGTCAACAGCAGGGCCCATGCCCGATCGGCCCGCAAGTGCTTCAAGAACAGGTAACGATCGATCGGTAGAATCGAAAACGTATTCGAAAGGTCTCGCATCGCTCAACACCAGCGGTGCGATAAGCGTCGGTTGACCTTCGATATTCGCCGCGAGCAAGACCTCCCCGGTTCTGCCCAGCCGATCCGATAACTTACTCATCGCCTTAAAAAACGCCGGAGCCAGCTGAACGGCATAAACCCCGATAACAGTATTATCCTGCTTAATCGGCACGACCCAGAACTGTGCAAACTGCTCAGAGGGCGGATACCAGGACAACCGGGACAGTTCGATTTCGCCGCTGATTACCGCGCGACGATAGGCCAAACCGAGCATGGATTCGCTGTAAGGTCCCGTGTACAGGTCCGTACCCAGATCAACTTCTGCTTTTACGCTCTGTTCAATAACACCCTCCGGGGAAATGTAGAACGCGTCATAACAATGGATGATGTGCGTACAGAACGCATTTAACTGACTCGTTCGCCAGTCGCGGTCACCACCGAGACCTTCCAGGTTCTGTGAGGAAATTGCCAGGAAAGACAGATCCTGCTCGAGTTGCGAGAGGCGGGAGTCAATCATCGCGAAGCGTGCATCCGCTTCCAGCCGCAGATTCTGCTCGGTAAACCGAACCAGGAGGTTGCTGAACAGACTGTAAACTG
Source organism: Pseudomonadota bacterium (assembly GCA_027621895.1). Taxonomy (GTDB): domain Bacteria; phylum Pseudomonadota; class Gammaproteobacteria; order Pseudomonadales; family Azotimanducaceae; genus UBA9659. The sequence continues at coordinate 2,315 of JAQCAK010000258.1, forward strand.
CAACCCCGGAGATGCACAGGGTGACTATAATTAAGAAAACAAAGGCTCGCAGAATATACTGCTGGATGCCGGGACCACTCGTTTCACCGGCTGTCATGGCTGATCGGCCCCTGCCGCTTCACCCGAGACTTTCCAGCGTTGCCGGCAGACCGTTTCACAGGCCGTGCAGATGGTTTCGCCATACCAGCCAACACCATGCTGCCTGAGTTCCTCCAACGCCTCCTCATAGGACAGGGCTGCCCTGAAAGGTCGATGCGATGTCATTGCCAGCATCATGTCGGCCACGCCGATCACCAGCGATTCTTCCAGAATTTCCGATCCCCTGAGGCCATGGGGATAACCTGAGCCGTCCAGCCGCTCATGATGCTGCAGAATCATACTGGAGACGGACCAGGGGAGTTCCGTGTTGGCCAGTATCTCGGCTCCCACTTCCGGGTGCGACCTGACAATGCCTTTCTCGGGATCCGAGAGCCTGCCCGGTCGATTGAGGATCTCCGTGGGTATATAGACGTTGCCGATATTGTGAATAGCTGCCGCAAACCGCAGGCCCTGAATACGGAACGGGCCCCACCCCAGGAACCCGGCAATCTCCTCGGCCAGTTGAGAGACGGCCTGCTGGTGACCCGCCGTGTACGGATCCCTCTTTTCAATCGTGGCCGAGATCGCGTTCATGGTGCCAACCGCGGCGTTGGACATCAGCCGGTAGGCTTTTTCGGTCTCCACCTCGGCCAGGAGTTCCTTGGATATATCGAGCATACTGACCATGACCTCCCCTGCTTCTTCGAGACTGGGAGGAATCGGGACGGTGAGCAGCAGGTCCAGAGGCTTCCCCTGCAAATCCTGGAACTGCGTTCGAGTTGTAAAAACAGGCTCCCGGTTCCAGATGGCTTCCAGCTCCCGGCGGAATTCCTCGAATCCGGAGTCGGAAAATGACAACGCAATTTTTGAGAGAAAATTCCGGATATCCTCTGCCCGAAAAAGCTAAATCGTCTTGGCATTAACTTCAACGATCTTGATCAGCCCACTCATGCGCTGCAGTTCCGCAGGAAACTCATCAAGGTAAGCACCAATATCATTCACTCCCTGTTCGCGCAGTTCCTCCAGCCCCCTGTAAAGGGCAGTAAGATCCTCTGTCCTGATGGCGACTGGCGAGCTGTTGTAATAACGCCTGTACCTGGACTCGCTTGTGATTGAATCCAGAAAAGGCTTGTCCAGGTTCTGGACGAGGATCACACTGAAAACGATCCAGAAAGAAAAGACCTTCAGCAGATGCCCGGCGATATTGGGCCAATCATCAGGATTGGCATATTGTGTAAAACAGATTTCCGAGACTATCGTCACCACAATCGCCAGCACCAGCGGGAGCCGGATGGACCGTAAATCCGGTTCCTTCCAGAGGAGCAAAGCCGCCAGCAGCAGCAACAGGATGACCATGAACTCAGCCGCCACCTTAAGATCGGTAAGTGCACCACCAACATGAAAGTCCGGGAACCTGTCGGTCAGAATCAGCGAGCTCAGCAAGCCGGAGACGGACAGTGCAATCAGCAGCGAGACCAGCCGATCAATCCGACTGGCAATCAGAATCACCGAAAAGACCAGCGCCAGGGCCTCTACAAAACGGGCACTGACCCAGAACTGAGCCGATTGGTTGATGGACGCCGGGAGAATCGCCACGTGGAAAAGGTCCAGCACACCCACAGCCAGGTAGCCAGAAGCAAGCATGACCAGGAAACGGTTCTGACTGAATGGGTAGGTATGCCAGCAAAACCAGAAAATCATGAAAGCAATGG
>JAQCAK010000259.1 GCA_027621895.1 Pseudomonadota bacterium
AGGGGAACCGGAACCATCATGTCGATCCATGATCTGACCACCAATCGGGGTGCCGATGACGAGCAGCATCTCAGGCTTCTGCAACGGGTCGCTGCGAAGGACCGGGTTGCATTTGAACGGCTGTACGCTCATTTTTATCCCCGGCTGACCCGTTATCTGCTCCGAATGATGCGCCGCCCGGAGCTCGTGGAAGAGGTTGTGTCCGATACACTGTTTGTCGTCTGGGAAAAAGCCGGGCAGTTTCAGGGGCGTTCGAGGGTCTCGACCTGGATCACCGGTATCGCGTACCTGAAAGGAATCAAGGCGCTGGATAAGCTGAAAACCATGCCCGAGCAGCAGGCGGATGAGATCAGCGGACATGCTTCACTGGTGGAGAAACAGGATCTGATCAACAAGGTGGGTCTGGAAAACTGGCTGACCCACGGGCTTGATCGAATATCTGCTGACCAGCGTTCAGTCGTTGAATTGACCTATTACCTGGGGCATTCATACCAGGAAATAGCAGAAATCATGCAATGCCCGGTCAATACGGTGAAAACGCGGATGTTTCATGCCAGGAAAAGACTCGCGCAACTGTTGCCCATGCTGGCAGAAGGCGCCGACGTCCTGGATGATCTGTCGCTCGAGGAGCTGAACGGGAAGCTTGTCGCTGAAACCGGGTTTGAGAAAAAGGTACTGTAACCTGATGCAAAAAGATCACGAACAGACAATGTCACTGCTGCCCTGGTACGTGAACGATACCTTGTCAGGCAAAGAGTCCGAAACCGTGCTTCGCCATCTTTCAACGTGTCGACAGTGCCAGGCCGAAAGAGACCGCCTTTACCAGTTGCAGCAGCTGGTCAGCGAATCCGGTTCGTCGGAACCCGATTACCGGCTTTCCTACCGCCGCGTCATGAAACGCATAGAAAATTCGGAGAGAAATCGCGACAGCGCAGACGAGGTGACCATGCCCGACTCGCGTCAACGCTGGTGGATACCACTTGGCCTGGTCGCCTCCGTGTTTTCACTGATGTTCCTGGGTGTCGCCTATTTCAATTCAGACCAGCAAACGTCGCCTGAAGGGGCATTCCAGACCTTAAGTTCAGATTCTCCCGCGGCAGGTCGCCCGGCCAGGCTTGAACTCGGGTTTGCGAACCCGATTCCCGCGGTCACCCTGCGCAAGGCCCTGATAGAAACCCATTCGAACATTGTTGCCGGCCCCGACGCTGACGGTAACTATCTGGTTGAGGTCATGGTCCCGCCCGGTATGACCCCATCGGCCTATCTCGCCGGCATCCGCCAGATTGATGGCGTGGAACAGGCCCGGTTCGCCAGTGAGTAGGTGGTTCACCCTGGTGTTTGTCGTGTTCAGCCTGGCTGGCTGCACGTCACAGACGCAGCTGGTGGAAGAGGATGTTTACTCAACTAATCTGCTGTTTACCGTTTCCGCCCAGTCGCATTATCGACTGATGAATACGGGATTTTCCCCGGCCTGGCAGGAAAACTCTCCCGGGGATGTTCAGCAGGTGATTGAAGCGGTGCTCCGTTTTCACCACCTGACCCGGGTATCGCAGTTCACCATCCAGACCCTGGGTGTTGAGGCCGTGGTGGCGAAAATCGCCCCGAGGCAACAGCTGGCGGAGGTCCTGCAGGCGGTTGCGGCCGATGATCGGGTGCAGTCTGTCCAGTCGGTCCGGCCTTACAAGCTGCTGGCGTACAACGATCCTTACTATGGTCTGCAGAGTACGGTCAACGGCGACCGCATCGAGCATATCCACGAAAGCACGACCGGAAAAAACGTAACTGTCGGGATCGTGGATACGGGTGTTGACCGCTTGCATCCGGAACTGGCGGGTCGAATCGTCTACACCAGAAACCTGGTTGCCCATGACCAGGCATCCTTCGACCTGGATGAGCATGGCACGGCGGTCGCCGGTGTGATCGGCTCCGCTGCCAATAATGACCTGGGTATTGTGGGCGTGGCCCCGGATGTGAAACTGATGGTGTTCAAGGCGTGCCACCAGGAACTGCTATCCCGGAGAACCTCATGCGACTCTGTGTCCATTATCAAGGCCATCAGTGATGCGCTGGACAAGCATCCGGATATTCTGAATCTTTCCCTCTCAGGACCGCGAGATCCACTGATCGAACAGCTGCTGCAGGAGGCCAGTGCACGGGGTATGGTGCTGGTTGCCGCCATCGATGAATCCAGGGGCAAGCGGGGATCGTTTCCTGCTGCCATGCCTGAGGTGATCGCTGTTGGCACATCGCTCAGTCGATTCCGCGAGGGTGACGATGTGCTGCTGGCGCCGGGAACTGACATGCTGACGACTGCTCCCGGTGCGACCTACGGATTCAAATCAGGCAGTTCAATGGCGGCAGCCTATGTTTCCGGTATCGCAGCTCTGATCAAGGAAACCCAGCCGGATCTGACCAGCCCGGAGATCTTCCGCCAGCTCAAATCGAGTTCCCGCTTGATGAAAACGAATTGCCGGTTGTGGACATGTGCATGGCGGTCAATGCTGCTTCCAGCGCGGCTTATCGATCCTGTGAACGTGCGCGGAGTATGGCTGTCAATGTGGAAGCCATTGAGCAGACTACTGGCAGTAATCTCGAGCTAACGAACTGACGGTTTCGAAAAACTCATCCCTTGTCTCAGCCAGAATCTCCGCAACCGGTTTGACCGAGTCGATACGTCCGGCTACCTGCCCGGTGAGCGGTACAGCAGCTTCCATGTCGCCGCCGAAGTACAGATCCCTGGCAACGCCAAAATCGGTCATCGCGTTTACCTCCGGTGTTTTTTCAAGCCGGGAAGCCCGCTCGGTTCGCAGCGCCCGCAGCGCCGGCGAGTGAAACCGGTTGAGGAAAACCGTACCGGTTTCCTCGGCATTTACGATGGCTTGCTTCCAGTTGCTATGAACCGGAGACTCCGCTGCTGAGACCATGCGAGTTCCCATCTGTACACCTTCAGCGCCCAGTGCAAACGCTGCCGCCATGGTCCGGCCGTCTGTAAACCCCCCTGCGGCGATGATGGGTACATCAACTTTTGAGCGAACCAGCGGCAGCAGTACCATGGACGCGACATCATTGGGGTTCTTAAAGCCGCCGCCTTCTCCACCTTCAACGATCAGCCCATCGACGCCGGCTTCAACGGCTTTCAGCGCTGCCTTGAGGGTAGGTACCACGTGAAACACGGTCAAACCCGCGGCCTTGAGGTCCGCCGTGTACTTTGTCGGGCTGCCCGCGGAAGTCGTGACGAAGGTCGCCCCCTGGTCGATGACGAACTGGGCGATGTTCGGGTCGCGCACAAAAGCCTGGGCGATGTTGACGCCGAACGGCTTGTCTGTCAGTTCGCGCATCTTGCGGATTTCTTCCTTGACGGCATCAAGTTCACCGGACGATGTCTCGATGATACCCATGCCTCCCGCGTTGCTGACTGCCGAGGCCAGTTGCGAGCGGGCAATCCATCCCATGGGCGCCTGAACAATGGGCAGTTCAACGCCCAGCATGCGTGTCACACGATTATCAAATTTCATTTTCATAGTACCGATAGGTGTAGTTGATATTGGATTCGAAAAGCTCTTCGCTGACCAGTCGGTAGGTATCGGGTACCTCCGGAAACAGGACGTCACCGTCAGCGACGGTATGTATGGTGGTCAGGTGCAGGGCATCTGCCTGGTGGATAGATTGCTCGTAGAGTTCTCCACCGCCTGCGATGAATACCGTTCTTTCATAGCCACGGGCAACGGCCAGGGCGTCCTCCAGTGATGTGGCAACCTCGCAGCCGTCGGCGCTGAATGCCGGGTTCCTGGTCACGATCACGGTAACCCGGCCTGGCAATGGCCTGCCGATTGACTCGAAGGTTTTTCGGCCCATGACAAGAACACCATTCATCGTGATGCGCTTGAACAGGGCCTGCTCACCCTTGACCCGCCAGGGTATCTCCGAGCCCCTGCCAATGACCCGATTTTCAGACTGGGCTGCGATCAGGGCAAGACTCACATTCTTTCCACGGTCTTGATGCCCAGGAGTCCCAGGCCATGCTGCAGGGTTCTGGCGCTCAGGTCACAGAGCAACATGCATTTTTGTAAAGTGGCTTCATCGGCCTTCAGTACCGGT
>JAQCAK010000260.1 GCA_027621895.1 Pseudomonadota bacterium
GCAGCAGGGATTGCGTCCTGGCGTTATCAGTCGAGGCTATGGCGGCAGGTCTCAGCATTACCCGCTGGAGGTCACTGGTGCCATGTCCGCAGCTGAGGTAGGTGATGAGCCGCTCATGATTTACCAGCGAACCGGGGTGCCGGTTGTCGTCGACCCTGATCGAGTCCAGGCAGCCCGCGCTCTGCTGGATAGTCATGACTGTGATGTCGTCGTGTCGGACGATGGCCTGCAGCATTACGCGCTGGCCCGTGATATTGAAATTGCGGTGATCGACGGTGAACGGGGGTTCGGCAATGGGCTCTGCCTGCCTGCAGGGCCACTTCGGGAGCCTGTTTCCCGTCTGCTTGAAACGGACCTGATCGTGGTAAACGGGTCAGGCAAACAGTTTGCGGGAGCGGCAGGCGTTGAACAGATGTCCATGCGCGTTGTGCCTACCCGGTTTGTGAACATGACCAGCGCCATGTCGGCACCACTCGACACCCTGGCCGGCAAAACCGTGCACGCGGTGGCGGGTATCGGTAACCCCCATCGTTTTTTCAACTCTCTAAAGGACCTGGGATGCAGTGTGATTCCGCACCAGTTTCCGGATCACCATGTGTTCGATCGCGAGGATGTGACTTTTGAGGATGACCTGGCGGTTGTCATGACAGAAAAAGACGCGGTGAAGTTCGACCATTCGCTGATTGACGGCCCGGATTTCTGGTACCTGGAAGTCAGCGCCGGATTCGATGAAGCCCTAATCGACCGTCTGCTGCGGAGCCTGCCCGCTGATCGCGCTATACTTGAGCCTTTGGAAAAGGAATCGGCATCATGCCCGTAGACAAAAAGCTGCTAGCCATACTCGTTTGCCCGGTCTGCAAGGGAGATCTGGACTACGACAGGGAAGCGGAAGAGTTAATCTGCAAAGCTGATCGACTCGCGTTCCCGATACAGGATGACATTCCCATCATGCTGGAGACGGAAGCCCGGCAACTGGATCCAGCGTCCTGACATGAGCTTCTATGTTGTCATACCTGCGCGCTACGACTCGGAACGATTGCCCGGCAAACCGCTGATCGACCTGCATGGTAAACCCATGATCCAGCGCGTCTATGAACGCGCCTGCCTGAGTGACGCGCTGGAAGTCTATGTCGCAACCGACGACGAGCGAATCGCCGAGGCCGTGACGTCCTTTGGCGGGCGCTGCGTCATGACGTCACGGCACCACCCCACGGGCACCGATCGTATCTACGAGGCTGTGAAGACCATCGGGCTCGATCCGGGACATGTGGTGGTCAATGTCCAGGGTGACGAACCCCTGATGCCGCCTGAAGCAATTAACCAGGTGGCGGCCGCAGTAGCCGATGATGTCGAGATGGCTACACTGCGCGAACCGGTGACGGATATGCAGGATATCTTCGACCCCAACGTCGTCAAGGTGGTCACCGATGAGCATGACATTGCCCTGTATTTCAGCAGGGCGCCGGTACCCTGGTCCAGGCAGCATTTTTCAGCCAGCGGTGTTGCTGCTGATAACACCCTGGAGAACGGTACGGCCTGGTTCAGACACCTGGGGATCTACGCATATACGGTGTCCATGCTCACGGCCTTTGTAAGCTGGCCGCCCTCAGCACTGGAGCAGATTGAAAACCTGGAACAGCTCAGGGTGCTGTCCCACGGGCGCAGTATTCGCGTTCTGGAGTCAGCGATCAGTATTCCGCCCGGCATTGATGTGCCCCGAGACGTGGAGCGCGCGATCGCTGCCATAAAAGCCATGGAGCCCTGACAGGCATAACGGAGAGAAGTCAATGAGTTACAGACTTTACGTGAAGGAAGGCTGTGAAACCTGTCAGCTGGTCGTGCCGGTGCTGGCTCATCTGCTGAAGCATGCCGATGTCACTGTCTTCAGCCAGGACAATCCGGCTTTCCCCGCGGGAATGCCTGTTGAAGATGACAGGGAACTTGAGCACTCCTGGCGGGATGGTATCGAAACGGTACCAACACTGATCTGCCTCGATGAGGCCGGCACCGAAACAGGCCGGACCGTCGGCTGGGACCGCAGTGAGTGGGAATCGCTCACCGGTGACGGACTCGATTTCGGCCTGCCGGCTTTCCGCCCGGGTTGCGGTTCCAGGACGCAGGACCCGGGTATGCCTGAGCGCCTGGCCGCGCGTTACGATCGTGAACGTCTGCACAGCCGTTCTGTGGAACTGGCAGACATGGAAGATGACCTGGAAGCCTGCTTTGACCGTGGCTGGACTGACGGGTTGCCGGTGGTGCCCCCAACAGCCGAGCGAGTCATGCGGATGCTGACGGGTACCCGGCGGGATCCCGCAGAAGTGATCGGCGCTGTGCCGCCCGACCTGGCTGTCTGCACGGTGGAGAAGATTGCGATTAACGCGGTGATGGCCGGCTGTCGCCCGGAGTACCTGCCGGTTGTGATCGCGGCGGTGGAGGCTGCGCTCCAGGATGAGTTCTGTATGCATGGTCTGCTGGCCACCACCTATTACTCGGGTCCGATGATCATTGTTAACGGACCGATTCGTAAACACATCGGCATGAACTCGAAGGGCAATGCCCTGGGGCAGGGTAATCGTGCCAACGCCACTATCGGGCGCGCGCTGCAGCTGGTCATTCGCAACGTGGGCGGTGGCAAGCCGCAGGGAGTTGACCGCTCCGTTTTCGGCAATCCTGGCAAGTACACCTACTGCTTTGCCGAAGATGAGGAAGGGTCATGCTGGGAGTCCCTGGCTGAAGAAAAAGGCTTTGATGCCGGCACATCGACCGTGACCCTGTTTGCAGCCGACGGGATGCAGGGCATCGTTGACCAGAAATCAAGGGAACCCGAGTCCCTGTGTCGCAGTTTCGCGGCGGGGCTCCGGGTTGTGGGACATCCCAAGATGGTACTGGCTTCAGATGCGATTCTGGTGATTTCGCCGGAACATGAGCGGGTTTTCAGGCTGGCCGGATGGTCCAAGCAGGACGTGAAGGATCGTCTGATGGCGCTGCTGACCATTCCCGGCAGCGAACTGGTTGCCGGTGCCGGTGGCATGGCGGAAGGTCTGCCGGAGAAATTCAAGGACCGTGACCTGCCCAAATTTCGTGAGGGTGGATTCAATATCGTGCGCGCCGGTGGCAGTGCTGGTATGTTTTCTGCCATTATCGCAGGGTGGGGTGCCAGTGGATCCTCAGGCAGTACCCCGGTAACGAGGGCTATCGAGCTCTAGTTGCGAACATAAAGGAGATAGCATGACGACCTTACTAGACCCAACTTCGGAACGCAGTCCCGGTTCACGGGAGCTCTTACCTCGATTGCCGGACACAACCGGCAAAGTCATCGGGCTGCTGGATATTTCAAAACCGCGGGGCAACGTATTTCTCGATCGTATTGAGGACCTGCTGGTACAGCGCGGTATGCAGACCCGGCGTTACAGCAAGCCGACGTTTACCCGGATCGCGCCGACAGAACTCAAGCAGCAGATCGCCGGTGAATGTGACGCGGTCATCGAGGCACTGGCCGACTGAGGCTCGTGCACGTCGTGCAGTTTGCATGACATTATGGATCTGGAAAGCCGGGGTATCCCCGGTGGTTTTATTGCTTCAAATGAGTTTGTGGAGGCTGCCAAAGCGCAGGCTTCATCGCTGGGCTTTGATCCCATGAAGGTCTTCGTTGGACATCCCATTCAGGATCGCACCGACGAGGAAATGGAGAAGCTGGCAGAAGAAGCCTTCGAATACATCTTAAAGATGGTGACTGACGCGCCCTAGCGCGTCAGTCATCCTGAGCAAAGCGAAGGATCTAACCCCGTCACGCATCTCGCTTCCCGGTCTTCCCGAGCGCAGCGAAGGATCTAGAGGTGGGGTTACCACCACCGAGATCCTTCAGGCTTCGCCTTCAGGACGATTGATTCGCTTGCGAATCAATCGATCCCTCATTTCGGGGCCATGCGGATACCGGAATCCAGGCGGATGGTTTCACCATTGATATAACCGCAGTTCACGATGTAGGCCGCGGTCTGGGCGAATTCAGTGGGATCGCCAAGTCGCTTCGGAAACTGGGTCATCTCGATCAGGGGTTCTCTCACCTGGGGTGGTGCACCTTTCATCATC
>JAQCAK010000261.1 GCA_027621895.1 Pseudomonadota bacterium
ATTTTTCCAGGCTCCTTCAACCCGATTCACCCGGGACACGAGGACATGATGCGCATAGCGACTGAACTGACGGGCCAGCCGGTCTGCCTCGAGATTTCTGTGCGCAATGTGGACAAGGCACCCCTGGACTTCATCACCATGGAACAACGGGCGCGGGCACTGCAGGATCACGAACTCGTGTTCACCAATGCACCCACCTTTCTGGAAAAGTCTGCGCTGTTCCCCGCCTCCACTTTCATCGTGGGTGTTGATACGGTGACCCGCATCGCCCAGGCCCGCTACTACGACGGCGAATCAGCCCGGGACAACGCCATTGCACAGCTGGCAGACCGGGGCATCCGGTTTCTGGTCTTCGGCCGCCTAATCGGGAGTCAGTTTGAAACCCTGTCCGACCTGGCATTACCGGACAAGCTGGCGGCGATCTGCCAGGAAGTCGACGAGGCACAGTTCAGGCAGGACATCAGCTCAACCAGCCTGCGCCGCGGAGATGCTGCATGAACAGCCTGGATCGTTACCTGGCGACGACACTGGCGCAGGCCATGCTGGTTGCCTCCATGGGGCTGGTGAGCTTCTTCGTGATCTTCACCTTCCTCGAACAGCTGGGTGATATCGAAAACGACTACACCATGCTGCGCGTCGCGCAGTTCGTGGCCTACAGCATTCCCCGGATGTTCTATGAAACCCTGCCCTTTGCCGTGCTGATCGGCTGCCTGACGGGCCTCGGCGTGATGGCCAGCAACAGTGAGCTGGTCGTCATGCGCGCAGCCGGTATCTCCACACTGAGAATCTCCATGTCCACACTGAAGCCGGCCCTGGTATTTGTACTGGCAGGCCTGCTGATCGGTGAGACCGTTCTGCCACCCTTTGAGAAGGCCGGCCGGTTGCTGCGGGAAAACGCGATGGAAGGCACGATCACGACTCAGGCAGGCTTCTGGTATCGGGAAGGCGATGAATACCTGCACTTCAGTGGCGTCGACAATGAAAGCCGCCTCAACGGCATCACCCGCTATCGCTTCGAAAACAACGAAACGCTCACCGAGACACTCTGGGCCGACACGGCAACTTACGTTGCCGACGAGGGCTACTGGCTGCTCAGCGGCGTACGTTCAAGTCGACTGGCAGCCTCGCAGGTGAACCGGCAGGATCTTTCGGAACTGCGCTGGAACACCCGCCTGACACCCCAGGTACTGAAGACCGAGATCCTGGTGGAGCCTGCCAAGATGTCGATTCTCGAACTGCGACGCAAGATTGACTACATGGCTCGCCAGGGACTCAATACCGGCAAGTTTGAACTGGGATTCTGGACCAAGCTGTTCCAGCCGCTGGCCAGCCTGAGCCTGGTCTTCGTCGCCATCTCGTTTATTTTCGGGCCATTGCGCGAGTCGACCATGGGCATGCGCGTGGTCAGCGGCCTGGGCACCGGTATCCTGTTCAAGTTCATTCAGGACCTGCTGTCTCCAGCGAGTCTTGTCTTCGGTTTTTCACCAATTATTGCGACACTGATCCCTATCCTGATCTGTATCGCACTGGGAGCATGGCTGCTCCGGAGAGCTCACTGATGCTACAACTTCTTACCTGGCTGCCACACCTGAGTGCGGCCCTGCTGACGGCGGTCATTGCCCTTTTAATCAGCAGCCGCTACCTGACCGGCTCGGTCCACCGGGGCCTCGTGTTTGCAGCGACATTCACACTCTGCCTGGTGCCACTGCCGATCTATCCGTTGACCCACTATATCCGTGTGATCGTCGGTGACCTGTCGGTTGTCACGGTGATGACCCTGGTGCTGATCGCCGCTGAGAGGCTCCGGTCAATGCCACTCCTGGCGCAGCAGGAAAAGCTCAACATTGCTGCCCTGGTGGTCGGGGTCTGCCTGGTGCTCTATCCCACGGCGCTCGGCTTTACCACGTTTGACCTTTATGCCCGTGGTTACTATCCGATCATCCTGGCACCTGCTCTGCTGGCACTGTTTGGTTACTGCCTGCTGTCCAGTCGTTACTGGGCCGCCGCGCTGCTGGCAGCGGGTTTTGCCGGCTATGCGCTGGGCATTCTTGACTCAGACAACCTGTGGGACTACCTGGTGGACCCCGTGCTGCTCTGCTACGCCGGCACGCTGTTGATCCGTCACCGCCGGGAACTCAATTTCAGCCGCCCTGCCCAGCAGGACATTGAACGATTTATGCTGATGGTTGTTGCGTCCTTCCTGCTGTTTGCGGTTTACCTGTCGCGCGCAAATCCCGATGCTTTCCGTTACGAATTCACTATCGAGGACGGCTTCATCGAATGGTGCACGGTGCTGGTACTGCTGACGACGATGGTGGTCTGCGGCAGGCGCTTTATCCTGCTGCGAGGTCATCGATCCAGGCTGTTTCTTTCTGTCACCGCGCTGCTGACCCTGCTGTGCCTGTTCGGGGCCGGCGAGGAAATCTCCTGGGGTCAGCGGATCTTCGGCCTGGAAACTCCCGAGTACCTGCAGGAACGCAATGCCCAGGGCGAGATTGGCCTGCATAACCTGGTCGTGGAAATTAATGGTGAGGAAGTCAAACTGAACAAGCTGATCTTCGGTACCGGGCTGGCCCTGTCGCTGCTGATCTACCTGTTTGTAGCCACCCCCCTTTACCGGACCAAAGCGCCGGTCACCCGCTTCTTTGATGCCATAGCTGCCCCCATGCCACGAAACTATCACATCATTGGTTACCTGGCGGTGGTGGCAACGGTCGAACTCCTGGTAGATTCCTCGAAGCGCGGGGAGATGACAGAATTTGCAGGTTCCATCATATTCGCGTTGAATGTGATCTATCCCGATAACGCCGAACTCTTCAAACTCGAGTCCGGCAAGACAGAACAGGCATCAACATGAACAACGAACCCATTGTCATGGAGATTTTCTCCGACTACGTCTGACCCTGGTGCTATCTCGGTACCGTGAGTATCGACAAGCTGAAGCAGGAAAAGAACGTCGTGACCCGCTGGATCCATTTCCCGCTGCATCCAGAGACACCACCGGAAGGCATTCCGATGAAAGACCTGTTCAGGAACCGGGACCCGGAGCAGATGAAAGCCACCGGCGACTATCTTCGCCAGCAAATGGCGGCTCATGGTCTGCCCTACAATCGTCGCACGAAACTCTGCAACAGCCGCCTGGCGCAGGAACTGGGTGCCTGGGCTGATACCCAGCCCGGCGGCGAGGCATTCCACGATGCGATGTTCAGGGCCTACTTTGTCGATGACCGCGATATCGGGGAAACCACTGTACTGCTCGATATCGCAGCATCCGTCGGCCTGGACCGGGCAGAAGCCAGCCGGGTTCTGGAGGAGCGACTGTTCAGCCCGAAAGTCAGCGAGGACTGGGAAAAGGCCTGGTCAAACGGCATTACCGGTGTGCCCACCTTTTTCAGCCGGGACCTGTTCGTGATGGGTTTCCAGCCCTATGAAGTGCTTGAGCGGTTCTACAACCACCTGGTGAAACTGCGGGATGAAGAAGCGCAGGGCTAGTCCATTCGACTCATGATGAACGCGTAATCCAGGGCGTCCTGCTGCAGCCTTGCATGCTGGTCAGACGGCCCGAGGTGGCCTGTCTCGCGGGAAATATCCAGCAGCAGCAACGCATTGCCCTGCTGCTGATGCCTGAGCTTTGCCATCCATTTCAGCCCCTCGTGGTAGCCCACCCTGGCGTCATCAAGATCAACTCGCACCAGGATAGCTGGCAGCACTGACGGCTGGACATTGTCATAGGGCGAATAGGTTTTGAGCAGCTCGTAAATGGACCGCTTATCGGGATCTCCCCATTCCAGGTAGTCGGCGGCGACAAGCCGGTGCTTTCCTGCTGTCAGTGTCGTCAGCAGATCGACGAAAGGCACCTCGGCGATGACACCCCGATAACGTTCAGGATGGCGATTAACTGCCACACCCATCACCGTGCCGCCGGCTGATCGGCCCCGTGCAAACACCCGGTCAGGGGCGGCAATCCCGGCATCCACCAGGTAGCTGACTACCGCATCAAAATCATCAAAACTCCTGGGCTTGTTTTCCAGTCTGGCTGCCGCGTGCCAGGCTTCTCCGAGGGCACCCCCGCCCCGGAT
>JAQCAK010000262.1 GCA_027621895.1 Pseudomonadota bacterium
GGTACCACTCCCGCTGGGCGCCTGGTAGGCGAACACCTGTTCCAGACTCCCCTGCCAGGGCCGATTCAACACCACCAGCGGCAGCTGCGTATGCCGGTAAAAATAGGCAGTGAGCTGACTGCCGTCGTCACAATTGAAGATGGATGCGGCAGGCACCTCCACCGCGCCGGACTGGACTTCAAGTTCCGAGATGCGCTGCCGGTATTCGCCTTCAACACAGGCTCGCAAATCAGGGGATTTCCAGCAGTCATTCCGCCCCTTGATCCAGCCACGCTGAAACGCCCGCAGCTGCCTCTGATCATCCCCGGATGTGCCTGCAACTGCCCGGCTGAAGACCTCCTCCAGGCGCAGGTCCAGGGATGCCAGATCGCTGTCCCGACAGACCAGCTGCTCAGCAGCACCCGCTGCCCGGCTGCAATCGAAGGAAGGATTGATCGCCGGGCGAAAATGGAGGATCGCGCCGTCGGCATAGGTCGCCAGGAACAGGTCATTGCCCTGCATCACGTAGGAACGTACCCAGGATAAATCTGACAGGTATCGATCATGCAGTGACCCGGGAGGGCACAGGGCACGCGTGGTCGCCAGGGGCGAAAACTGAATACGGGCCGACGAACTGCTTTCCCAGCTTCCCCGGCCGGTATTGCAGTCAGCCGTGAGTTCCACCGATCCGTCAGGATTCAGGCTCAACGTGAATCCGGTGCCCTCCAAAGGCACGTAGACCCTGTCATCCATTGACTGGATATTGACCAGTTGCCAGTCGCCAAGGAATACGGGCGGGTTCTGCTCCGTCACTTCAGCAGGCTCGCTGGCACATCCAGCCAGCAGCACGACCATGAGGAGCAGAACCGCCCACACCAGCCCGGGGTTGCCCATGTCGATTCTCCCGTCAATCATCCTGGTCAAAACAAAGTCGTCCTCAAAGACCCTATGGTAAACTCTCGCCCTGTCTTTCAGCAGGAATTTCGCTCATGCAGGGATACGGATCATGAATGTGACGGTCGCAGAGAACTGGTCACACCTGCAGGAACTGCTGTTCGCGGATTCCTGGAACCAGAGCATTAATCGCCACCGGGCACCTTACGCCTACCGGGGTGTTACTCATGCATCCTACCCGATGGAAACCTCGTTGATGCGACTGGGTGGTGATTTCTGGGACCTGGAAAAGCACCTGCTGCGGAATTTCCGCAAGTACGCCCACGATCATGAATTACACACCCAGAACTCAATCTGGAACTGGCTGACCATCGCCCAGCACCACGGCCTGCCAACACGACTGCTCGACTGGACCTACTCGCCGCTGATTGCCATGCACTTCGCGACCGTAGACCTGTCAGGTTTCGATGAGGATGGGGTTGTCTGGAAGGTCAACTATCACGACTGCGTCGAGTATCTGCCAAAGCGGCTCAGATCCGCACTGGCTGAAGCAGAAGGCAATGTCTTCACCGTCGATATCCTGGCGAAGGCGGTGAGTGCCCTCGACGAGTTTGACCTGCTGTCCAAGGAAGATTTCTTCATCTTCCTGGAACCCCAGTCCATCGATGCCCGTATCGTCAACCAGTTTGCGCTGTTCTCCATTGCCTCCAATCCCAGGGTCAGCATTGACGCCCTGCTGGAGCAGCGCAGTATCGAAACCCACAAGATCGTCATACCGGCTGAGATCAAGTGGGAAGTACGAGACCGGCTGGATCAGTCCAACATCACCGAGCGTGTGCTGTTCCCGGGTCTTGATGGCCTGAGTTCCTGGCTGAAACGGCACTATACCCCTGCCTATACAGCCGTGGAATCAAGCGGGGCTTCAGTCACAAGCCTCAGACCCAAGTCGCCGTCCTGATCCCCGTGGTGCCAGGAGAAAACCAAGCGCCGGTACCGGCGCCATCTGTTGCTGAACTGCTGACCGGGATTCCCCGGCTCGACAGGTCGACCTGGGACACCATGACAGGGTTCCAGCGCTGGCTGGTCATGGTGCGTGCCCCGGTGCTTGTCATGACCCTTTCCGCGACCATGGCTGGCATTCTGCTGGCACTGGTCGACGGATACTTTCAGGCAGACAGGCTGATCGCCCTGCTCACCG
Organism: Pseudomonadota bacterium; assembly: GCA_027621895.1. GTDB lineage: Bacteria > Pseudomonadota > Gammaproteobacteria > Pseudomonadales > Azotimanducaceae > UBA9659. The sequence goes on from JAQCAK010000262.1 coordinate 2,072, forward strand.
GACTGACACTGGCGCATGCCACGAACAACCTGGTAAACGACTGGGTAGACCATCGGCAGGGTGTTGATCGCGAAAACTACTTCCGCCGGCAATACGGCACCCATGTTCTGGAAGACCGTTTCGTCAGTCAGCCTGTGTTCCTGATAATCATGCTGATAACCGGGCTTGTCGCAGCCGCCTGCGGATTCTATCTGTACCTGGTAGCCGGCACCGCTGTGCTGACGCTGACACTGGTGGGCGCTTTCTTCGTCCTGTTCTACACCTGGCCGCTGAAACACGTCGCGCTGGGAGAAATCTCCGTGCTGCTGGTCTGGGGACCCATGATCGTCGCCGGGTCCTACTTTGTGATTTCAGAATCGGTCAACCTGACCGTTATGCTGCTATCCCTGGTGTTCGGCATCGGACCCACCCTGGTGATACTGGGTAAACACATGGATAAACGACCCCAGGACCTGGCCCGGTCAATCCGCACCCTGCCTGTCGTCTGCGGCGCGCTGTTGTCGAGACAGATCTGCCTTGGCCTGCTTGCCAGCCAATGGCTCATGCTGGCTGCGCTAACTCTGCTTGGAAACTACTGGCTGCTGTTGTGCCTGACCTCGGTCCCGGCCATGATCCCCATGACCCGGGCACTGATGACCGAACCACCCAGCGAGAGGCCCGCGGACTATCCGGAGGAAACATGGCCACTCTGGTACGCCGCCCTGACGTTCCGGTACTGCCGCGATTTCGGTCTGCTTCTACTGGTCGGCCTGGTCCTCGCCGTTATTTTTTAACTGCTGATCCGCGGCATCCCAGACATTCAGGAAGCCATCATCCCTGCCCAGCAGTCGCTGCACCGGACTCTGCTTGTCGATGTGGCCGATCAATCCCCTGTAGGTCCCAAAGCCCGCCAGCTGCAGCAATCGGTCTGAGAATCCCCGGGCAACATCAGGTGGTATCCCCAGTTGCTGATTTTCCTGCTGTCGCAGGAAGCCGGCGCAGTAGTTCATCGCAATACCAACCCGGCGCTGGTCCGAGTGGTTCGCACCACCACCATGCCAGAGGCTGCCGTTCCAGATCAGCAGGCTGCCTCGCGACATCTCCGCGGGAATGGAATCATGATGCGCGCCATAGGCCGGCCTTTCTTTCCAGAGACGGCTGCCTGGCACGATGCGCGTCGCGCCATTTTCACGGGTGAAATCAGTCAGGGCCCACATGGAATTACAGACGATGGCCTCGTGGGGTCTGGGCAGGCCGTACAGTGTGTCGTCCACATGGAGGGGTTGAGCTGTTTCACCCGGATCGATGGCAATGGACGACAGCGAAGAGACCAGGCAACCCGGATCAAGAACGGCTTCCACAATCGGCAGCAGGCTGGCGTGAACCGGTATCTGCTGGAAGACCGGCTGTTCGGCCAGCAGATTATAAATGCGGATGGTGCGCCCGCCCTCAAATCGATTGTTGCCAGGCTGGATACCTCTCACATTTTCAAGCTGTTGCAGGGCCAGGTTCAATTCATCTACAAGCGCTGGTTCAATTGCGTTCTCAACAATTGTATAGCCGTCCCTGCGAATGTTTTCCAGGTGAGATTCGAGCGTCGTCATGCGGCGATCATAGCAGCCTGAACGATGCCCTGACGACGGAGGGCCGGCGCTGAATTCGCAAATCCGGAGCCAAGCAGACATAATCCTGACTCACTGGCAGACAACTCCAGGACCTGATGCCCGGCATTATTTTCACTGATCTTGATGGGACCTTGCTGAGCCACGATGACTACCGTTTTGAGAGCGCCCTGCCCCTGATCCGGGAACTCAAGTCGGCAGGCGTGCAGATCGTGCTCTCAACCAGCAAGACCCTGACGGAAGTACTGACCTGGCGCACCAGGCTGGGGCTGGATGACCCATTCATGGTAGAGAACGGCTCTGCCCTCTACCTGCCGCTGGGTGATTTTGCTGAAACGGACCTCGGTGATGCACCGTTTACACGCACGGACGCATTCTTCCGCGTGGTTCTCGGTACCCCCAT
>JAQCAK010000263.1 GCA_027621895.1 Pseudomonadota bacterium
CCGCGCCATCATCCCGGACCAGGATGTGATCGTTACCCAGCGCACCATGCACCCACTTCAAGCGATGCATGCGCGCAACCAGCTGAGCCAGCTGGCTGACTGCCGCATCCTTCTCAGCTTCAGGACGGTCACTGTCCAGAAAGTCATTGAGCGGCTGCGCATGGGGCACTTCCCGAATGATCAACTCGGTCACGGCAGGAGTTTCAGAAAACGAAACGACTTTCGGTACGGGGATCCCGTGCTGCTGAAAGTAATTCAGTGCCCGGTGCTCGCAGACCAGCCGGGGTGTTTTCCGGAAAAAACGCCAGTAAACACGAGCAAAGTATCCAGACTGCCGCTTGATGTAGACACGGCCCTCCAGACCCCATTTTTCGCCGGGCGCAACATGTACGGTGCTCCAGCCACGTCCGTGCCGTGACTGGGGCGGCTTCACCATATCGCCCTCCACGGCATCGAGCCTGCCAGCCTGAAGCAGGCTGTCCTTGTTATCCTGGTCGCTCGATTGCATAGACTGCCCGAAGCGCAGGTTCAGAGAGAGATTGCCATGAAAGACCAGGCAAGACCCACCACCAGGCAGAATCCCGAGGCCGCAAGCCGGCTGTACCGAATCATTCGCGGCGCAGCATCTTCTATGCTGGCACTCTGCAGCCCATAACCAGCCGCAAATGCCCCCATGCCCAGGGTCGAACCAAGCGCAAAGGCAAACAGGTAAAGCAGGGCACTCTCCAGTGCGAAGGCGAGCGTGGGCAGGACACCGAAAAGATGCGCCATACCGGCAAAGCCGTGGAGGAGACCCGCTGCAATCGCAGCATGACCATGGAACACCGTATTATGATGCTGCGACTGCACCTTCAGATGATCCTCCAGGGGTTCGGCTTTGGGCGCATCAAGGTGAACGTGCAGGTGTTCATGCTGGTGCCCGTCGTGCTGATGCTGGTGGGTGTGAACCGTTTGCTTCAGCGCCAGACGAACCCCATAAGCCCCCATCAGAATCAGCATGATGCCAACGAGTTGCTCGCTGAACGCACTGACGGCTTCAATGTTGATCACCTGGTTCGCGATTTCACGAAACAGCAGCAACACCATGGCGACCACCAGCACGCCAATGCTGTGTCCGAGTCCCCAGCGGAGCCCCAGCCAGAAGGCCCTGAGGCTGCGTCCATGGGAAATCGGCACAAGCGCTGCCAGATGATCTACCCCCAGGTAGACGTGGGCTACACCCGCGCCAAGACCCGCTAACGACACCAGCAGCAGCGCTTCAGACATTCAGGATTTCCGGCCGTTCATCCGGCAATTGCCCCAACCCTGCATACTGGCAATACACCCTCAGATCAGCCGGTCAGTGAATCACGATCAGGAGCCGCGTGCGCAGCTTCCGGTTCAGCACTCGCCAGCTCTCCACCGGTCAGCATCGGCGCCGCATCCAGCTCCTGGGCATCCATCATGCCGGCAACTCTCTCCAGGGAGGCGACGATGGCGTGCTGCTCCCAGCTCTGCAATTCAGTAAATCGTTTCACAAAACTGTCCTGCAGGGGCATGGGCGCGGATGCCAGCAGATGCTGCCCCCTGGTTGTCAGCGCAATCTCAATACGGCGCTTGTCCGCTGTCGCTTTACGTTTCGTGAGCAACGCATCGGATTCAAGTTGCTTGACCAGGGTGGTGACGGTTGCCTGGCTGAGCGAGATCTGCCGGGCGATTTCCGACACGCTGACCCCCGGATGACTCTCAACCTGCCTGAGAACCACCAGCTGGGCCGTGGTTAAACCGGTTTCCTTTCCCAATCGCCGGGAGTAGAGGCTTGTCGCCCTGATGATGCGACGCAACGAAACGAGTACCGCATCGGTTAATTCTTCCTGCATGACGGGGTTGTAGCACGAGGTTTGAAAATAGGGAAGAACTGGATGTACCCGGGTATCAGAAACCACAGCGACCCGGTCTAAACAGCAGGGAAATACATATATAAAATATTATTTCTAATCAAGGATAACGGAAATATTTCATTAAAAATATAAAGTTATCCTTTATTAATCGAACGATATCCCAATATATGCATAGATAACAATACATATATTTTGCTATACTTCGCAGCTCACATGAATAATCAAATTACATTTCGACGGCCTGATGAGACAGACGGTGCGGCATTGCATCGCCTGGTTGCTGCCTGTCGGCCACTGGACCAGAACTCCATGTACTGCAATCTGCTACAGGTATCAGACTTTGCAGACACGGCAATCATTGCTGAAATGGATGAAGAGATGATCGGTTTCGTTACCGGCTACAGACCGCCGGGGCGGGACCATGTCCTGTTCGTCTGGCAGGTCGCAGTAGCCGAAAAGGCCCGGGGTCATAGACTCGGCGACCAGATGCTGCTGCACCTGGTGGCGCGTCAACCGGGCGTCACCATGATGGAAACCACCGTCACGCCAGACAATATTCCCTCGGCAAAAATGTTCGAACGCTTTGCGAAGGACAAGTCAGCACAGATCAAGCGCTCTGTGAAATTCTCCAGGAATCAGCACTTCGATGGTGAGCATGACGATGAAGTCCTGTTCCAGATCGGGCCATTTGATACGACCAGTGAAGGCCAAGTCTGCGGCGACTAGAGCCATTCTCTCCTGAAGGAAGCTTTCCTGAAGGAAACAGGTCATCAGTGGACGCACCCAAACCCAATTAGCATCAATCTATTAATTGTTACCAGAGGCAGGAAACCATGAACACAGATATCTTTGATGAATTCGAATCAGAAGTTCAGTCATATGCCAGATCTTTCCCGGTTGTTTTCGAGCGCGCCGAGGGCTGCTACCTGTACGACACCGACGGCAAGCAGTACCTCGATTTTCTGGCCGGCGCCGGGACACTGAACTACGGGCACAACCACCCGGTACTGAAGAAGGCCCTGCTTTCGCATATCGAGGAAAACGGCATCACACACGGCCTCGACCTGCATACTTCTGCCAAGCAGAAGTTCCTGGAAAACCTGCAGTCGCTGATCCTTGAGCCGCGAGGACTAAATTACGTGGTGCAATTCACCGGCCCCACGGGTACCAACGCGGTTGAAGCCGCACTGAAGCTCGCCAGGAACGTCACCGGCAGACACAACATCATCAGCTTCACCAATGGCTTCCACGGTGTCTCACTGGGCGCCATGGCCGCCACTGGCAACTCTCATCACAGGGAAGCATCCGGTATTCCGTTGACCGGTGTCACTACAGTCCCTTTTGATGGCTACATGGGTGACTCGCTGGATACGGCCGCGCTGCTTGAGCAGATGATCGACGATCCCTCCAGCGGCGTCGACCATCCTGCCGCCATCATTGTGGAGACCGTTCAGGGCGAGGGTGGCCTGAATGCGGCCAGCGAGAAGTGGCTGCAGCAGGTCGACCGAATCTGTCACGAGCGTGACATCCTGCTGATCGTTGATGACATTCAGGCGGGTTGTGGTCGGACTGGTACATTTTTCAGTTTCGAGCCTGCTGGCATCAAGCCGGATATCGTCACCATGTCGAAATCCCTCTCAGGCTTTGGTCTGCCTTTCGCTGTCGTCCTGATTCGCCCCGAACTGGACCAGTGGAAGCCGGGTGAACACAACGGGACATTCCGTGGCAACAACCATGCATTCACCACCGCTGCCCAGACCATCGAAACTTTCTGGTCAGACGACAGATTTCAGCAGCACATCGGCGAACGGGCGCGCCAGATGCAAAGCGGCCTTGAGAAAATCGTCAGAAACGCGCCCCAGGGCATGCTGAAACTCAAGGGTCGCGGCATGATGCAGGGCATTGAGTGCCCGGATGGCGAGATGGCATCGGCTGTCTCCCGGGCCGCTTTTGCTCGCGACATGATTATCGAGACAAGCGGCTCAGAGGACCAGGTCGTGAAATGCCTGTGTCCGCTCATCATCTCCGAGGCAGAGCTCTCCACCGGCCTTCAGATTCTTGCAGAAGCCTTTAACGAGGTGATCGCCAGGAAGTACAGCAAAGCTTCCTGAACGCAACAGACCACCGCAGGAAATTCGACAGCGGCCCGGGTGGACTGAAAGCCCGCAACGAAAATACGGCGCGCT
>JAQCAK010000264.1 GCA_027621895.1 Pseudomonadota bacterium
CGACGGGACGCTTGAGATGATCGCGGGGTTAAAGGTGGCGCTGGAAAAGGAGTTCGACGGTGTAGATCTTGAGGTTAAAAATATATTCGAGAACGGTAATTTGAACGACGCGGCGGACGATGGGGTTTATACGATTCCAACGCTGGTTAAGAAGCTGCCGCCACCAATGAGGCAGATAATCGGCGACCTGCAGAATGCCGGAGCAGTGCTGGTGATGCTCCAGGATACGGAATGACCAGTCCGCCAGTTCCAGTTGTTGTGAGCGCGCCGTGTAGATAGACGACCAGCTGATCTCCCAGTTTTTAGACGGGATTTTGTGGGGACCATGGAGGGCGATTTTTCCCAGGAAAGGCTGTTGGAGGCTGTCGGCGCAATGGCCGAGCAATTAGGGCCGCTGGACTCATGGAGGCTTGCGGCAATGAAGAAACGGATATGACCGGCGCCTGGAGGATATGCACCGATGAACACTGACCGTATTACTATTCAGCGCATCTACAAGTGCCTGTCAGGATTATGCCTCGGTTTTTTTGCGCTGCAGGTTTTAGCCGGGAGCCCGGAGCCGGGCGGAGTGGCACTTTCCGATGACGGTCGGGAAATTCGTCTCAATCCGGATGGTACCTGGGAATATGAATCCCAGGACCGTTATGCGACCCTGCCATCGGGGGAACGTATCCGATTAAAGGCGGACGGGCGCTGGGAAACGGTGGCTGCAGACAGCGCCTGGGCAGCACCGCTGGTGTCTGCAACCACCGCGGCAGGTCGCCAGGACATCAGCAGGGTTTCCAGTCAGCTGACCCTGGTGCTGGGTGACTTTGTGATTGAAACTGTGCGATCCACACAGCACAAGAACACACGAGTCAAATCCCAGATGCTGATTGAGATCAGGTCTGAAGGTACCGTTTCTGGTTCGCCTTCCATCGAACCGCAAAGCATCTCTCTTCAAGACAGTCGTGGCCGCAGCTACGAGATTCTGGCGATTGCCTGGCGTGACAATGTGCTGATGATCAGGGCGGACGATGCGCCTCGATGGTGGGGCGTGAAATACTTCCAGCTGACCCTGCCCGGTGGGGCATTTGGTTCAGCGGGCGATATTCAGCTCGTTAAAAACATGTCAGAAGTCGTGCGTGAGGAAGTCGAGAGTCTGTCCACGCTGTAGCGTGCACCATTTTGGCGTTCTCGATCGCACCCAAATAGTGCAATGGTGCGTGATAAAGCGCCTTCCAATACCCCTGCAGGGATTCCCCTGCCTGTTAAGCCCTTGAAATCCATGTACTTATCAACTTTGGCCCGTGTTTTGCTTTTACAGGGAGCGGAAGGATTAACTTTCCCTGATCACATTATTTTAGGAGCCAAAAATGAAAAAGCTGACTCAACTCGCTGCGGGGGCATTGATTGCAGGCAGTGCGCTCGTGTCAACGAGTGCCTACGCTGAAGGCGAGGTGTCTTACAACATCGGATTTGCATCCGAGTACTATTTCCGTGGTATCAAGCAGAAGGATTCTTCGGCCAGTCTCGGTGCAGACTACACGAATGGCGGATTCTACATTGGCACCTGGGCTGCTGACGTGGGCGACGGTCTGGAAGTCGATGGTTACTTCGGTTACGGCATTGAAACTGAATCCGGTTTCTCAGCCAGCCTGGGTTTCACCGGCTACTACTACACCGGTGAATTCGACGACACCTATGAAGAAGTTAACCTGAACCTGGGTTACGGCATGGTTGGTTTCGAATACTCCAAGGGCGAGTGGGATGGTTTCGGCGCAGACGCTGACTACGATTTCATGGCGCTGACGATTTCAGGCGAGAGTGGTTTCTACGGTACCTACGGCACGTTCGGTGATGACTTCGATGGTGACTACATTGAAATCGGTTACGGCACGACCATCGCTGATCTCGACATTGGTATTGCAGCCATCTTCAGTGATGAAGACCTGTCCGACGAACTGGACAGCAAGGGCAGCCCTGACCGCAGTGAAGCCGTTGTCTTCTCTATCGGCAAATCTTTCTGATTCAATCAGTTAAAAGATAGCGAGCCAAAGTTGAAGAAGGGCGCCATCAGAGGCTGTGTGAGAACCAGCCCCTAAGCAGCCTAACGATAAAACCCCAGCTTCGGCTGGGGTTTTTCTTTTCTTACTATCCTGTTTCCAAGACTGCCAACATACCAGCGACACCCAGCATGTTGGTTGCTCTCAGCAGGTTGTAACTCAATATCCCAAGGCTTAACTCTCCACCAGCGGCCTTCTTCCCCCAACAGCGGAACCGACCGTGGGTCATAAACCGCTTAAGTGTCCCAAATGGCGCTTCCACGCACGCCATTCGTCTTGTCATGCGTGTCGGCGTCGCATGAGCATTTGCTCGATTTAATGCCTCCTCATAGAAGTGACGACTGACCCAGCGCTTGTCAGCTTTCGTACACTTCGCCTGTAGAGCACAACTGCTGCAACCTGTTCTTGAGTACAGATACAACTTGTCCTTTGTGCTCTTGGTCGTGCGCTTTAAGGCCTCACCTGCGGGACAAATGTACACATCCTGGTCTTCATCGTAGGTGAACGCCGAGCGTTGATAGCCGCCCTGATTGTTGGTTGCGCGATTCGATGGCACACCGACAATGACTCCCTTTTCCTGTACCTCAGCGATTTGCTCGCCGTTGGAGTAACCCGCATCTGCCAGCACTTCTTTCGGTGGTGCACCCAGAGTTTCCTCAACTTCATCAACCATAGCTTTCAACTGACGATTGTCCGTAGAGTCCTGAACCAGATCATGCGCTACGATCAGCCCAGTCTCTACATCAACTGCACTCTGAGCGTTATACCCCAGTATCTTACCGTCCCTGCCTGATCGCATGATCGTTGCTTCAGGCTCTGTACGACAATATTGATTCCGGCCCGTTGCATCCATTGCTGCCTCGTCAGCCTCTAACTGAGCGTGCTCTTCTCGCAAATAATCCAGTGCCGCCTGAACGCGATCTGCATCCAGATCCACCTCAGCCTCACCGTCTTCCAGACGGTTGATGTAAGTCTGGATGCGCTGCTCAAGCCCTTTGATCTGTCGGTTCAGTTGATTGCGGTTAAGCGATTGATCGCGACTGCCCGCCGCACGGAACTTGCTGCCATCAATCGCTACCAGATTGCCACTCACCAGCCCAGCCTGCTTACAGAAGACGATGAAAGCTTTGCAACTGGATCGAATGGCCTCACTGTTATCTTTGCGGAAGTCAGCAATGGTCTTGAAGTCAGGCACCAGTCGACGCATAAGCCACATCACTTCCACGTTCCGTTGACACTCCTTCTCAAGGCGTCGGGTGGATGTGATCTGGTTGAGGTAGCCGTAAATAAACAGCTTCAACAAGTCTTTAGGATTGTATGGCTTACGCCCTGTTTCCGCTGTCAGTGCCTTGCTGAAACCAAGCTCAACCGTGTCGAGACGATCAATAAATGCATCAATCACTCTGATGGGGTGATCAGCGTCAACATAGGCTTCAAGTGATTGAGGGAAAAGGGTAGTTTGGCCGCGAGACTCGCCTTTGACGTATCGCATAAAAAATAACCGCGCCAGATGACGCGGTTATTTTGGCCGATTAGAGGCTGTTTTCACACAGCCTCGAATGGACCCTTTTCTGAATCAGGCTTGCCGCTTCCTGTTAGAAGTTCATGGCGAATTCAATGAACAGCTGCTTGCCCCGGGTTACGCCCACCAGCTGGTCATCGCCGGTGGCCGGTCTGAACGGTGCCGGTCCAGCAAACGTGATGTATTGCTCGTCGGTCAGGTTCGTGCCGATCAGCGATACTCGCCATTTCTCATCAGGCGTCATCAGGGAAACGTTGAGATCGATCGTCGTGTAGCTGTCCTGTACCAGGTAACCCTGCGGGTTGGTGACCGGATTGAATTCGTCCGGTGCAGCGCCCGTAATGTAGTCATCCTTGTAGGCGAAATTAGCGCCGACGGCCAGCATCAGGTTATCGTTGATGCTGGTCTGCCAGTCGATGGCAATGTTGCCGGAGAGTTCAGGTGCGAACCCGCCCTCGCGTCCTTTCAGGTTCTCGCCGCCGATGGTCTCAAGG
>JAQCAK010000265.1 GCA_027621895.1 Pseudomonadota bacterium
CGTTCGTACTCCATCATGTCGTCGATGGTGATGTCGTCCCAGCAGACCAGGGTGATAGTCCGCGTCTGGTGATTAACCCTCGCTGAATAGGGCATATGGCATCCTGCCTGTAAGAATCCTTGAGCCGGCATTGTGACACAGCGAAACAACACAAACACCACACCGTCACCGTCCAGCCGCTGTAAAATGGGAAAAAGGCGATGGACGGTCGCAGTATCCCGGTGCACGGGCAGATTGCCTTGCACCAGTCTTGCACATCGAAGGAGCACGGCTCGCCACCATTGCGTTTCCCTTAACCCGTACAGGCCACATGGAACCTGCCCGGGTCGCCCGCCAGGAGAACTGGCACACTCGTTGCAGTCCCCAATATTGCAAACACTGCCTTGCCAGTATTCCTGGCAATCAGCAACAGACCGACATCAAACACACCAGGGAGACAGAAATGGAAATTGAAACCGGGTTGGATATCGCCGCTTTTACGATGTCAGCACTTTTCTCGCAGTACGAAGAACCGATGGTTGCGGCGAACGATGAGGAATATCCCGAGTACGAGAACCTCTACGGCATCCCTGCCTGAACCCCGGGGCAGGAAGCGATGGATGACAAATTACTCGTAGAAGCTTCAATGCATATGCACCCCGGCAACCACGCCTGGCCCTGCACACCCGGCCACGTGCACCTCGCGTTGCTGACCGCAGGCTGGCTGGCAAAAGTGCTCGGAACGACGGACGACCGCTGAGGATGCCGGATCTGCCCGGGCGCTGCAGCCTAAAGCGTCAGCGATTCTTCACGATCAGCGATGGACACATCGCATGAGTAACGCTGCTTCAGAATGGAGCGGAGCACGGCCATGGCATCTTCTTCGCCGTGAATCAGTTTGACTGCAGGATGCCCGTCAAAGTTACCGTACCAGTCGAGCAGTCCCTGCTGGTCGGCATGAGCTGAGAGCCCACCAACCGTGTGCACGGTGGCCTTAACCGTGTGCTCTTCACCAAATATGCGAATACGTTCAGCACCATCGACCAGCATCCGCCCCGTGGTGCCTCTCGCCTGGAAACCAACGATCAGGATCTTGTTACCAGCACGCTGAATATTGTGACGCAGGTGATGGCGGATACGGCCGCCGGTACACATGCCGGACCCCGCAATGATGATGGCTCCCGACCGGATTCTGTTGATCCCGATAGAATCTTCAACGGACTCCGAAACGTGCAGATTGGGTAGATCAAACACCGGGCCGCTTCTGCCCAGCGCTCGTGTTTCCTTGTCCTGCAACTGCCAGTGCTTCTCATAAATCTTCGTGGCTTTTGCCGCCATGGGGCTGTCCAGGAACACCTCCCAGCTACCCAGACCCCAGTCATCGAAATGCTCGTTGAACATCATGAGCAATTCCTGGGTGCGGCCTACCGTAAATGCCGGAATCAGTATGTTGCCCTTCTGGGCCTCACTGCTGGCAAGTATTTCGCCCATTTCCTCCCAGGTATCTTCCCAGGTTCTGTGGCAGCGATCACCGTAGGTACTTTCCAGCACAATGAGGTCAGCCTGCCGGACCACAGATGGTTCCCGGAGGATCGGCGCACCCCTATGACCCAGATCACCGCTGAAAACGACTTTCTTGTGTCGCTCGCCTTCCGTCACAACCAGTTCAACAATCGCGGAACCCAGGATGTGTCCGGCATCCCTGAATGTCACAACAAAACCGGGCAGGACTTCTACCGGTTGATCATAGGCCATGCCTTCAAACTGCCGATGCGCGTCGGCTGCGTCCTGTCGGTCAAAGAGTGGCTCGATCAGGTCTTCTGCCTGGTGTCCCCTGCCTTGCTTATTCCTGTCCCGTTTGCGGTTTTCCCAGGCGGCCTGGCGTTCCGCCAGGAAACCGGCATCCGCCAGCATGACCTCCGCCAGATCTTTAGTGGCTTCATGAGTGTAGACAGGACCGCTGAACCCGCGTTTGACCAGCAGGGGAATCCTGCCGGAGTGGTCTATATGCGCATGGGTCAGAACAACAGCGTCGATCTCTGTCGGATCAAAATCGAATGCCGCGGCGTTCTGGGATTCGTATTCCCTGGACCCCTGGAAAAGCCCGCAGTCCACCAGGAGTCGATAACCGTTTGCTGTGACGAGCGTACATGAACCCGTAACCTCGCGCGTCGCGCCAAGAAATGTCAATTTCACTGAATAACAACCTCATTTTTAGAACCGGCCTGACTCACACCAGGAAAAGCACCCGCTACACCCGGGTCATCACCGGGGCAAACCGGATCCATCGTCTGCAAACCTGTTCGGTTTCCTGCAGGGCAGCTTAAAGACTCCACTACAGACGAGGAGGTGTCAATGTATGAAGACAGGATCCGGCAACCCCCGTTCCGGACGTATCTCGGTATACTCCGCCCTTCGAAATTGGCTGAGGCAGAATCATGGCAAAGCGGGTCTACCTGTTCGATGAGGGAGGCAAGGACGATCGAGACCTACTGGGCGGCAAAGGCGCAAACCTCTGCGAGATGACAGGATTGGGTCTGCCAGTACCCTATGGATTCATCATCAACACGGAAACCTGTCGCGACTTTTTCAAGCTGGGCAACCGCTTTCCGGGTCTGCTGGAACAGGAGTATCGCAGCGCACTGCGTATCGTCGAGAAAAAAATGGACGCCCGCTTCGGCGATCCTGAAAACCCCCTGCTGTTTTCTGTCCGCAGCGGCGCCCCGGTCTCCATGCCCGGCATGATGAACACCATTTTGAACCTTGGCCTCAACGACGAGATCACCGAGGGCCTGGCCAGAAAAACCGGCAACCCCCGTTTCGCGTACGACTCCTATCGTCGATTCATCCAGATGTTTGCAGACGTGGTGCTGGACGCTGACGGCGATGCGTTCGAACACCGGATCGGCGAGTACAAGGCTGCCAGGGGTTACACCCTCGATACCGAGATGACGGCAGAGGACTGGCAAATCATCATCGAAGACTTCAAGAGCCTGGCAGACTTCCCGCAGGACCCTTTTACCCAGTTAAGACTGGCCATTGAAGCCGTGTTCCTGTCCTGGCACACACCGCGGGCAATCGTCTACCGGGAAATGAACAACATCCCGGAAACCCTGGGTACGGCGGTCAACGTTCAGGCCATGGTATTCGGTAACTTCGGGGACACTTCCGGTTCCGGGGTCGCTTTTACCCGTAATCCGTCCACCGGTGAAAGTGAGTTTTTCGGCGAGTTCCTGTTCAACGCTGCCGGGGAAGACGTGGTGGCCGGTGTCAGAACACCGGAGCCGCTGACAACTCTTAAGGAGCGTATGCCCGAGGTCTACGATGAACTGTTCCGAACCCAGGCACTGCTTGAGCGACATTACCGCGATATGCAGGACATAGAGTTCACGATCCAGGAAGGCCGTTTCTACATGCTGCAGACACGCAGCGGAAAGCGCACCGGTCGCGCCTCCATCAAGATTGCAGTCGACATGGTCACCGGGGGTCTCATCGACCAGGAAGAAGCGCTGCTGCGGGTTTCTCCTGAGCATGTCGAGTCGTTTCTGCATCCCATGGTCGACCCGACTCAAAGGAAAGACGTGATCGCCAGGGGACTGCCCGCGAGTCCCGGCGGGGCCACCGGGCAGGTCGTATTCAGCGCGGACGAAGCGGTAACAATCAACAAGTCAGGTAACCCCGTGATACTGGTTCGCCGGGAAACCACGCCGGAGGACATTCATGGCATGAAGGTCGCGGAAGGTATCCTGACCGAACTCGGCGGCATGACCTCCCACGCAGCCGTTGTCGCCCGGGGAATGGGCGTTTGCGCGATCACCGGCTGCGGCGACATCAGCGTTAATTTCGAACAGGGCATTGCCACCACGAGCGAAGGCACCGTCATCAGGCGGGGCGACATCATCACCCTGGATGGCAACCACGGTGAAGTCATGCTCGGCGACATTCCCAAGATCGAGGCGAGTGACAGTGACGATTTCCAGACACTGCTCAAATGGGCGGATGAACATCGTCGGCTGCGCGTGAGAGCGAATGCCGAAACCCCCGAGGATGTCGCCAAGGCTCGTGAACTCGGCGCCG
>JAQCAK010000266.1 GCA_027621895.1 Pseudomonadota bacterium
CGGATTACGATGCCTTTTATGATCACTGGCTTTCGGTACACGTTCCGAATGTCGCGGGCACCCTGACCGGCGCCGGCGGCTTCAGGTATGTCGTCGGTCTGAGCCTTGATCCGCTGAAGAGTCCGTATGCGGGCATGGCGGAACTGTACTTTCATGATCGATCCGGCTGGGATCGTTACAAGGCAGCGATAACTGACGACGGCATGTCGCGATGGGTAGACAACGATGGCACGCTGCTGATGTATGCCCGGACGGAGTTTGTGGCGATACCGTGATACCGGACTGCGTCATCTGGCGCTGACTTATCGCCTGCCTGGCCCTGTCTGGCCCTGCCTGGCACTGTTATGCTGTTGTGAAAACCGGATCTTCCTGGAGGGGAAAAGTATGGATCTGCATCTTAAAGGGAAAAAAGCCCTGATTACCGGTGGCAGTCGCGGCATCGGGCTCTACACGGGCAAGCTGCTGGCCGCAGAGGGATGTGATGTCGCCTTCTGTGCAAGAAACCAGGAAGACATTGATCACGCCACCCAGACCATCAGTGATGCGGGTACCGGGCAGGTGCTTGGAATCAGGACCAACCTGGCCGATGAAACAGAGACCAGGGAATTTGCGCGGCAGGCGATTGCAGAGATGGGTGGCCTTGATCTGCTGATTCACAATGCCAGCGGATTCGATATGGCCGGCGATGAGGCAGGCTGGATGCGAAGCTTCCAGGTCGACATGATGGCGGGTGTACGCCTGGTTGAAGAATCCCTGGCATCACTGAAAGCCAGCGACAGCGCCAGTATTACCTTCGTGGGTTCAATGGCGAGCAAATATCATTTTGGTCGTCCCCCGACTTCCTACGGTCCGGCGAAGGCAGCGATGAGGGTCTATGCCAACGAGCTGGCCCAGAGTTATGGCCGCGATGGTATCCGGGCCAATGTGATCTCCCCGGGGGCAGTCTGGTTCGAAGGCGGCTCCTGGGATCAGCGCAAACAGGAAAACCCGAAGTTCTATGCGGCAGTCGAGAAATCCATTCCGCTGGGCAGGCTTGGGACGGCGGAAGAGATCGCCAATGCCATTGCGTTCATAGCCAGTCCTGCTGGCCTCTGGATTAACAGTACGCATATCGTTGCTGACGGTGGACAGGTTGCCGCGGTGGACTAGCCCTAAAAAGGGGTCAGGTTCATTTTCCTGACCTGACTGAACCGCCAGCTCGATTTACTTTCGCTTCGCTTTCGAAAAAGCATCTGCCATTGCCGAGTTCCCGGTCGGCTGCCTGTTGGCAGGTGCAGAGTTTTTCCGCGAAGGTTTGTTGCCTTGTCCGTCCTGCCTCGAGCCCCGCCGGGGTTTGTCCCTGGCAATGTCGTTTGCCATCGCGGCAGGATCGTCAGTCAGGCGCATGGACAGGCTGATCCGCTTTCTTTCGAGGTCGACTTCCATCACCTTGACTTTCACCACGTCCCCGGCCTTCACGACTGTTCTCGGGTCTTTAACGAAGCTGTCGGACATTGCGGAGATATGAACGAGTCCATCCTGGTGCACACCAAGATCGACAAATGCGCCGAAATTGGCAACATTAGAAATCACACCTTCAAGAATCATATCCGGCCTCAGGTCCTTGATGCTCTCGATGCCTTCCTGAAACGCTGCGGTTTTGAACTCGGGTCGAGGGTCCCGACCCGGCTTTTCCAGTTCAGACAGGATATCGATCACAGTCGGCAGACCGAAGGACTCGTCGACAAACTTCTCTGGTTTCACGGACTTTACAAACTGTTGATCACCCAGCACCTCGTTAATCGACTTGCCGCAGCTCTGCAGAATACGTTCAACCAGCGGATAGGCTTCCGGATGTACGGCTGAACGATCCAGCGGATTGTCGCCGTCCATGATGCGCAGAAATCCGGCAGCCTGCTCATAGGCCTTGGGACCGATCCGAGGCACCTCCAGCACTTTCTGGCGATTGGTGAATGCGCCGTGTCTGTCGCGAAACTCAATGAGGTTCTCTGCCATGGAAGTGGTCAGCCCCGAGACCTGGGTCAGTAGCGGCACGGAAGCGGTATTCAGATCGACGCCCACTTTGTTAACGCAGTCCTCCACGACTTTATCCAGGGTGCTGGAGAGCTGGTGCTGGCTCACATCATGCTGATACTGGCCGACGCCGATCGACTTCGGTTCAATTTTTACCAGCTCGGCAAGGGGGTCCTGCAGGCGCCGCGCAATGGACACAGCGCCGCGCAATGAGACATCCATATCCGGAAACTCCTTTGCCCCCAGTTCCGAGGCCGAGTAAACGGACGCTCCTGCCTCGGACACGATCAGGGAAGTTACTTTCAGGTTCGGGTATTTCTTCAGCATGTCTTTGACAAGTCGATCTGTTTCCCGTGATGCAGTACCGTTGCCGATGCTGATTAACTCAACACCATGCTCGACACACAAAGCCGCGATAGTTGCCATGGAAGCATCCCACTGGTTCCTGGGCGCATGCGGGTAGATCGTGTCTGTTGCAGTGACCTTTCCGGTCGCGTCAACAACCGCGACCTTGACGCCGGTTCTGAGTCCGGGATCCAGCCCAAGTGTCGCTTTTGGTCCGGCGGGTGCGGCCAGCAACAGGTCACTCAGGTTCGAGGCAAAAACCTTGATCGCTTCAGTTTCAGCCTGCGTGCGAAGATCCATTTTCAGTTCAAGATCCAGATGACTGAAAATCTTGATGCGCCAGGCCCAGCGCACGGTTTCAAGCAGCCACTGGTCCGCGGGTCTCCCCTGGTCCTGGATATTGAAGGCTGCCGCGACCAGATGTTCACAGGGATGAACCTTGCCTTCCTCGGCGGTATCGACCGTCAGGTTGAGCTGCAGGATAGATTCATTTCTGCCCCGGAACATCGCGAGTGCCCGGTGCGAGGGAATCTTTCTGAGGGGTTCTGAGTATTCAAAGTAATCCGCGTATTTGGCGCCTTCAGCCTCCTTGCCTGGCACAACTTTCGCCTCTATGACACCGTGTTCCTGAAGATAACTTCTCAGCCTGGCGAGCAGGTCCGCGTCCTCTGCCATGGTCTCCATCAGTATCTGTCGTGCGCCATCCAGTGCAGTTTTGCTGTCCGGGATCTCCTTGTCCTGGTTGATGTAGGCAGCAGCGGTTGCTTCAGGGTCGAGTCCGGGATTCTCGAAAAGTGACCTGGCAAGTGGCTCGAGGCCCGCTTCCCGTGCAATCTGGGCTTTGGTTCTTCGTTTCTTTTTATAAGGTAAGTACAGATCTTCCAGGCGGGTTTTTGTATCTGCAATCAGGATCTGTTGTTTCAATTCGGCTGTCAGCTTTCCCTGTTCTTCGATGCTGGCCAGTACGGATTCCCGCCGGTCGTCGAGTTCCCGCAGGTAGCGGAGCTTTTCTTCCAGGCTGCGGAGCTGCGTATCATCAAGCCCGCCAGTCGCTTCTTTCCGGTAACGGGCAATAAAAGGGACCGTTGAGCCATCATCCAGCAGCGCAATGGCGGCTGCTACCTGGGATTCGTTCACGGTTAATGCTTCAGCGATACGCTGAGATACAGAGTTTATCAATGGGATACCTTATTTTGTTACAGCGATAGAGACTTGCGCGTGGATTCTACAGCCCGGTCAAGTGGCGCCTAGAGTAGCGGAACGACCTTCAGGAATCCATGAAACGTTGCCAGCCTTTGCTGATTTCCAGCCGGTCGATCCAGACTATTGTGTGAGACAATTGCCGGGATGATGATATCGCTGTATGCACATGCGCTGGTGGTACGAGGCGCTGGCCACCAGCGGACTTTTGTGAGTTTAATCCAGCTGAATACACTGTGACGGAGTCGGGCGAGAAAATGAACAGCAATCTGAAAAATGGTCATTGGGTCGTTGCTTCCTATCCGGAAGGAGACCTGAGTGTTGAAAATTTTGAGCTGAGATATGACGATGTGCCGGAGCCTGAGGAAGGTGAATTCCTGATCAAAACGACCGCTCTCGTGATGTCTCCGCCTCTCAGGATGGCAGTAGGCACCGGCGGGATCACCGGTAACGTGATACCGATTGGCAAGCTCATGCGCGGGAGCGGGCAGGGTATTG
>JAQCAK010000267.1 GCA_027621895.1 Pseudomonadota bacterium
ACGAGTGGCTCGCCACCGGTAATCCTGACTTTCTCGATCCCTGTCGCCTGCTGCAGCAGTGTGACGCCCTTCAGCAGTTGATCTGCAGACAGCTCGTTCTGCGCTTTCATCAGGCGCTTGCCGTCAGGTACGCAGTAGGTGCAGGCATAGTTGCATGCCGCGGTCAGACTCACCCGCAGGTTGCTGAATTTTCTGCCTAGCCGGTCTACGATCATGATGGGGTCATCAGGTCAGTTACGCTCTCGAGGCCAAGTATGACATCGAACCGGGCTAGTGAGTAGCGCCCTGGTCATGACCTCGAAGCGCGCCGATTCGCTTCAGCAGGTTATCGACAAAACCGTGTTTCCAGAACACCTTGTTGGATCCCTTGACCAGCACATGATCCCCCGGTTGCAGGGCATTCACGAAGGTATCGAGGTCGAGGTCAGCCACTGAGGGATAGAAACATGTCGCGGCATTCTGCAGGGGCTCAAAGCCCTCGCCAAATGTATAGATTATGTCCAGCCCCGATGCAGCCTCGATCACTTCCTGGTGGGCAGAGGCCGCCAGGTCACCGAGTTCCAGGAGTTCGCCCAGTAACGCGATTCGTCGCCCGCTGACCTCGGACCCCAGCAGGGTTTGAATAGCCATTTTGCTGCTCGCGGGGTTCGCGTTGTAACTGTCGTCGATCACGACAATATCGCCGATCTGGTGCGCGTTGCCTCGACCCGCGGGCAACGACAGTGTGCTGAAAGCTTCCAGGACCCTGGATGGGTCCACGTCAAGTGCGTACAGGATGGCCATCAGGGCAAGTACGGTTCCCATCCGTTCGCGACTGGCAAATGGCAACATCAGTTCGCAACGCCGGCCATCAGGCATCCTGACGTCGAGGCGCGATGGTATGCCTTCTTTCAGGCCAACGGCACACACATCAGACTCCGGCTCAAAACCAAAAGTCAGCTTTCTGCCATGAGCAGAGGCACCCGCCAGTGCC
The DNA here is from genome assembly GCA_027621895.1 of Pseudomonadota bacterium. Lineage (GTDB taxonomy): Bacteria > Pseudomonadota > Gammaproteobacteria > Pseudomonadales > Azotimanducaceae > UBA9659. The sequence goes on from JAQCAK010000267.1 coordinate 974, forward strand.
GTGGGCAGGATGAAGATCCCATCAGGTTCCAGGCCCGCTGCTATCGACAGCTTTTCTGCCTGCAGTGCCGCCATGCCATCAAAATTGCCAATGTGAGCGGGCAGAACATTCAGCAGTACCGAGATATGCGGTGCCACAAGCCTCGATAGCGGTGCGATTTCGCCAGGGCTGTTGGTACCAATCTCTAAGATGCCAAAGCGGGAATCTGCAGGCATCCGTGACAGGCTCAAGGGCACACCCCAGTGATTGTTCAGGGAACCGGTAGACGCGTGAGTCTGATCCAGCAGGCGCAGGATGCTTTCTGTCCAGTGTCGAAGAGTTGTCTTGCCGCTGCTGCCGGTGATGGCAACAATCCTGCCTCCACATCGTTGCCTCGCGGCTTGCCCCAGCCGCTGCAGGCCTGAGAAGGTGTCATCAACCCGAAGACACGGCAGGTCGGTACTAACGGGATGATGAACCATGGCGGCTGCCGCGCCGGCGGCTGCGGCTGCCGGGACGAACTCATGGCCATCACGGGCATCAACCAGTGCAATAAACAGCTCCCCGGATGCCAGGGTGCGAGTATCAATACTGACACCGGTCACATCTGCCCTGAAGTCCGGGTCATCAAACAGCGCTGCCAGTTCGCTGGCTGGCCAGAGCACCTGTTTCATCCTGTATGCCCTCCTAATGCCGTGCTGAATGCCCGGCTGTTCGACTTTCGCTCGCCTCGGCAATTTCACGCAGCTTGTACTTCTGGACCTTGCCCGTGGAAGTTTTTTCCAGCGGCCCGAATATGACGGTCTTCGGGACCTTGAACCTGGCAAGATGCTCACGACAGTATTCAATAACTTCCTCGACCGTCAGCGTTTCGCCGGCCATTGGTGTGACAAAGGCGCAGGGATGCTCTCCCCACTTTTCATCTGACCGGGCAACCACCGCGGCTTCCAGAATCCGGGGGTGCCTGAACAGCACATCCTCTATCTCGATACTCGAGATGTTTTCGCCACCACTGATGATAATGTCCTTGGACCGATCCTTGATCTGTATGTAGCCGTCAGGATGGACGACGGCGATATCACCGGAATGAAACCAGCCACCTGCAAACGCGCTTTCCGTCGTGGCCGGATTTTTCAGGTAGCCTCGCATCACGATGTTTCCCTTCATAAACACCTCACCCTGGGTTTCCCCATCCCAGGGAACCGGTTCCAGGGTCTCCGGATAGCCAACCATCATTTCTCCCGCCAGCACCGACGAAATGCCCTGCCTTGCTTTCAGCCTCGCTCTATCCTCTGCCGGCAGACCGTCCCATTCAGATCGCCAGGCAGACACGATCATCGGCCCGTAGGTTTCGGTCAGGCCGTAAACCTGTATGACTTCAAAGCCCAGTGACTCCATACCCTGGATCACGGCGGCTGGTGGCGCGGCTCCTGCAGTCATTACACGAATCCCGCCGGGCAGGCCTTCATGCAATGACGGGTCAGCGTTGATCAGGGTGTTCAGTACAATCGGAGCGCCGCAGAAATGGGTGACACCCTGCTCACGAAATGCATCAAAGATGGCATCTTCCCGAACGTGTCGGAGGCAGATCGAGGTGCCGGCCATCGCAGCCAGGGTCCAGGGGAAACACCAGCCATTGCAGTGGAACATGGGCAGGGTCCACAGGTAGCGAGGATGCATGCCCATCCCCCAGGTCAGCGCGTTGTTCGCCGCATTCAGGTAGGCCCCACGATGATGATAAACAACTCCCTTGGGATTGCCGGTGGTTCCGGAGGTGTAGTTCAGGGCGATTGCATCCCATTCGTCGCCCGGCATCTGCCAGGCAAACCCGACGTCACCCTCTTCAAGCAGGGCCTCGTAATCCATCTCCCCGATCAGGGTCCCTTCCTGGTAAAGGAGGTCATCAACATCAATCACCAGAATTTCCCGATCAAGCAGGTTCACCGCATCTGCCACCACGCCACTGAACTCGCGATCAGTGAAAAGAATGGAAGACTCGCCATGATCGAGAATAAAAGCGATCGTGGCCGCATCCAGACGCGTGTTGATGGCATTGAGAACACCACCGGTCATGGGGACGGCGAAATGCAGTTCAAACATTTCAGGCGTGTTGGCCAGTACTGCGGCAACGGTATCGCCCTTGCCTGTTCCTCTCGCTGACAGCGCCGAGGCGACCCGGACGCATCGGCTGTAGACTTCAGCCCAGCTTCGACTAAGCGGGCCATGCAGGACGGCCTCAACATCGGGATAAAGGGTTGCTGATCTCTTCAGGAAGGACAGCGGCGACAGGACTTCATAGTTTGCTGCCCCTCGCTCAAGGTCCCGGTCGTAAATACTCTGATGCATAAGTCCTGCTACCGTTCTTTTCTGCTGATGGATTGTCTCGCCTGAACATCAGCGGTTCCGCTATGATCAGCGCCTGAATTCAACGAAGTGCCGGAGACGGGCCCCTGGCTGCAGCTCCAGAAACCATGCGAAATATTACCACTCTTCTTTTTGATCTGGGCGGGGTTCTGATTGAACTCGGGCCAGTCCGGGCACTGATTGAATCATCCCCGCACGACCCCGACCGGGTGTGGCAGAACTGGATACACAGCGATACCGTCAGGCGTTTTGAATCCGGCAACTGCAGCGCGCAGGAATTTGCTGTCAGCATGATTGAACAACTGGACCTGCAGGACACGCCCGAGACGTTCCTGGAGAGGTTCAGGCAATGGCCAAGGGGCAGCTACCCCAATGCCGAGACGCTGCTCGACAGTCTGGCTTCGCACTATCGCCTGGTCTGCCTGTCAAACACCAACCCGGTTCATTTCGATGACTTTCTGCGGCATCAGCCAATAATGTCCTGCTTTCATCACGCCTATCTGTCCCACCAGACCGGTGTGCTCAAGCCTGACGCAGAGGCTTTCCATCAGGTTATTCGAGATCTGGAGCTCCAGCCGGACGAGATTCTGTTTCTTGATGACAACCCCGGGAATATTGAGGCTGCCGCAGATATCGGTATTCACAGTGCGCAGGTGCATGCGCTGGATGGTGTACTGGACGCGTTGAACAGATACCAGTTGCGCGACCTGTAACAGGTCCACACAAGAGTCCTT
>JAQCAK010000268.1 GCA_027621895.1 Pseudomonadota bacterium
CAGGTCGGGCGGCAAAAGGGCCGGCACCTACTTCTCCATTCTGGGCCTTACCGAGAAACTCGCCGTCGCATTCGGCACCGGCTTTTCGCTGAATCTCGTCGGCCTGCTGGGTTTTGATCCGTCCGGGGGTGTCGGTGCCAGTGCGGAGTCGGGCGTCCTGGCATTAAGAATGGTTTATTGCATCGGCCCGATCTTCTTCTACAGCATCGCCATGTACTTTATCTGGGGCTATCCTCTGACCCCTGAACGGCATGCCAGACTGCGTTTGCGCATCGACCGCAAAGCTGCTCGAATACAGGGGCAGGAGCCCGCCACACCCTGACAATCGAAGAAGAGCCCACAGAGAGACTGACATGAGATACCTGATAGCTGCACTGCTGCTGATGCTGGCAGGCTGTGACAATGCCAATGAATCCGGGGAGCAGACTGCCGTTCCTGCACCGGTCGATCCGCAGAAGGCCACCCATGCGGGGATTGCCTGGTACGAGGGATCCATTGAACAGGCTTTCGCTGAATCCCGTGCGTCCGGCTCACCGGTTTTTCTTTACTGGGGTGCTGTCTGGTGTCCTCCCTGTCAGGAGATCAAGCACACGGTTTTCAAGTCGCAGGAGTTTATCAATCTGACCCGCCTGTTTATCCCGGTGTATCTCGACGGTGATACGGAACGCGCCCAGTCCTGGGGCGAGAAGTTCGGTGTCATGGGTTACCCGACGATGATTGTCTTTAACCCCGAGGGGCAGGAAGTTACCCGGATTCCCGGTGGCATCGATATCAGCCGGTACAACAGCGTGCTCGAGCTGAGTCTGAACCAGATGCGGCCAACTTCCACGCTGGTGGGCTATGCGCTTGGTGATATCGACAGGTTGACAGCCGATGACTACTACCAGCTGGCATACTACAGCTGGGGTCAGGACACCGCTGCTGTCCCCGGGGGTACGGACAAGGCTGACCTTTTCTACCGCCTGTCGACAGGTGCGATGGCATACCCGGAACTCAGTGCCAGGTTCTTTATGCACTACCTGGTTGCCCTGGCGACCGGCGAGAACGGGGACGAGGCAGGGCTGGAACCTGCTGATGGTGATGAGGTAGCGGCCCGACTGACGGCGCTCCTGTCTTCCGATGAGTTGACCCTGGCCTGCTGGGATACGCTGGCCTACTATCCGGACGACATCCTGGAGATGGCGATCTTCTCAGAAGATCAGCGTGCAGAACTGGAGGGCCTGTGGAGCGAGCAGTTGTTCTCGCTGCGATTCGATCCCTCGCTTTCCAGGGCGGAGAAGTTGGCGGGCTGGTTACCCCTGATTTATGTGAACACTCGCGATGACCAGCCGTTGTCCGATGACCTGGTTGCCCGGCTGCGTGACGAGATGCAGCAGGTTGATGCAGATACGCCTGACAGTTTTGAGCGGCAGAGTGTCATCAACCAGATGAGTTACGTATACCGTAATGCGGGTCTCAGGGAAGATGCCCGAAGTCTCCTGCTTGCAGAGCTGGGAAAATCGGCCTCTCCCTATTATTTCATGAGTGGCCTGGCGTCCATGTCAGAGAAGGACGAGCAGTTTGACGAGGCCGTTGAATGGCGCCGTAAAGCCTATGAATCAGCGACCGGAGAAGCAACCCGGTTTCAATGGGGTGCCAACTACGTACGTGCAATGATCCGAATGGTGCCGCTGCAGACGGAAACCATCAGTGCAGCGTCACTTTCTCTGCTCGATGAATTTCATGCATCCCACGAAATGTTCGCCGGAAGAAACTTCAAGATCCTGCGCCGGCTGGCGAAGCAGCTGGACGAATGGCAGGAAACTCATGACGTGACCGGGTCCGGGTTCAAGTCCCGTATCGAGTCCCTGTGCAGTACCCAGGCAGAGGGCAGTCTCGAGCAGCAGAACTGCCTGTCACTCTCCGCCCCGGAGGTCGTCGCAGAGGCCGGGTAACGGATCGTCGAAATTCATGAAGAGGCTGGGCAAGGAAGATTATCAGGCGTTGAAATCCGGAGCCGAGGTGACCGCTGCGGATCCCCATGGTGACAAGGTCCTGCGCCTGGCGGACGGCACTTACCTGAAGCTTTTCAGGATCAAGCGCCTGTGGACTTCTGCCCGGCTGTTTCCTTACTGGCGCCGGTTCCAGCGTAACGCCAGTCGACTGTCAGCGCTGCAGATCCCGACCCTCAGGGTCATCGATGTGTATGACATTCCGCATCTGGCGCGAACCGCTGTTCACTACCATCCGCTGCCGGGGCAGACCCTGCGCGAGGTTGCCAGCCTGGACAGAACCCTGCTGTCCCAACTCGGAAGCTTTGTTAACGAGCTGCACAACAAGGGTGTTTACCTGCGATCCATGCATCTTGGCAATGTGGTGCTGACTCCGGAAGGACGGCTTGGATTGATCGATATCGCTGACATGACGGTCTCCGGCAGGTCATTGTCAGCCGGCAAGCGGCTGCGGAACTATCAGCACCTGGCCCGCTATGAAGAAGATCGGCCAGTGGTCAGGCAGTACCTTGAGGACTTTCTGGCTGAAGTCAGTGAACCCCTTCACTCACAGGTGGCCGAGCTCTTCCGCTGAGCCAGCTCGCGTTTCTTTCCCTATCGCTTTCTGGGCGCAATGCCGAGGTGGCCAGCGATGGCTTCAAGGTCACCGGGTGTCAGCTTGCCCAGCTGCTGCCGAGCCTGGGAAAGCAGCGCCTGGTTGTAGCGTTCACTTTCTGCGATATCAGCGTCCTGCCAGTGCCGGGGGTGGTCGGAGGAGTAAGCGGTAACCTCGTAATCAGGCCCAAGCACCATCCCGGCCAGGTAAGCTGCCCTGACCGAATGCCAGGGGGTGGAAACAAAGCCCACGTTATACCAGCTGCAGGGTTCCAGGTATCTTTGCCTGCAATAGTAAAAGTTGCCCAGGGTATCAACAGACTCCTCTTCCAGCAGGATGGCTGATGAGGGGATGCCCAGGTCGATCGCCTGATCCCGCATCACCGCTGCCTCGCTGGTTGCCGGCCTGATATCGAGTTTGTCGCTGCAGCATCCGGACATGATCACCTGCGGTGCCAGGCTCTGCTGATACAGTTCCACGGCCTTTGCGACCCGGGCTTTGACAACGCTGTCATCGGGATCTGTGGAGTAACCGAGGACGATCAGAACATCATGCATCTGTCATAAAAACCTGTCTTATTGTTAGCGGATTGTAGCACCGGGGACATTGATTGCCGGGAGCTATTCAAACGGCAACTGAAGAAACCTTGCCCGGTCCCCGGTCAGGGTTTCAGTTTGACCATGATGGCACCGCTGTTCCTTGAATCCAGGTGAAAGTCGTCGATGATTTTCCTGGCCTCATAGTCAAGCAGCGCTGACATGACCTCGTCACGTATGACACCACTTCCAACCACTACCCTCAGGTAAAGCGCCACGCCCTGCCTGGCTGTCTTCAGTTCTTTTGCAAGCTTGCGCAGGGCATCGTTAACTCGCTCACCCTGGTGGGCGATGTCGACTGTGATGGTCGAACCATCGGTCTGAAGGTCGATCCTGTTATCACACTTGGGGCATCTTCTGTCTCGCGCATCAACCTGCATGCCGCAGACCAGGCAATCTTTTTTCACTGTATTCACGCCATCATATTATCGTTAGTTCAGGGTTGTTCGGCGATATGTCGAATTTTTTCTTGACCTTTGTGTTTTCAGGCATAAGATACCCGGCACTTTTTACCAGAAAACCGCTAATGAACGACTCAACGCCGACAATCATGAGCACCAGGATCGCATATAACTGTGCGATGACGGGATACGTGCGTCTGTCGTTTGTTGCAGGTGCACAGCTTTCTGCCCTGTCCGCGGATCACGTCCGAATTGCGCAGAAGAACGACACAGACAGACAGATAACCTGACGAAAATCTAACAGATTCGGAAGGTTTTTATTAAGAGCCTTCCGGAGAGTCCAGAAAACCCCGGTAGGCGACAGTTTACCGGGGTTTTTTTATGCCCCGAAGAAAGTGAAACGAAGGACATAGTCATGTTTGACCTGAGACTGATTACGAATCCAGCGCAGATGAAAAGA
>JAQCAK010000269.1 GCA_027621895.1 Pseudomonadota bacterium
GGCGATCTTGCGGACATCCAGATTCTCCGGGTCCATTGATGGCAGCGGAATGCAGACATCGCCTTTGCAGGCACCCTCGGGCTTGATGGCCCAGCCAGTGCCCCGCTCGAATTCGTCGGCGGTGGTATAGAGTGAACGCAACAGCATCGACAACTCCTGAATCAGTCAGCTTCCCATGCTATATGAGATTGGCCAACGGGACCAACCGTGATCATCCCCTTGTTGCCAACTGTCATGGGTTCGCTCGCCACGACCTGAAACCGGTTCTGGCAGCGCCCCGGCCATTTCGTTACAATCGCGCGCTGCAACATGACCCCCCGTTCACCCATGAAATTGCGAGAAAAGGCTATGCTGGAAACCAATGCTGCCCTGGCCCAGGTTAAAGACCTCAAGGAAAGGACCGATACACTCAGGGGGTATCTTTGACTACGACAATCGCAAGGAACGATTAACCGAGGTCGAGCTGGAGCTTGGCGATTCTTCAGTCTGGGATGATCCCGACTACGCCCAGAAGCTGGGCCAGGAACGCGCCGGTCTGGAAACAGTCGTCCATACGATTGATGAACTGGACCAGGGGCTCGGCGATATCGAGGACATTATTGAACTGGCGGCTGAAGAACAGGATGAATCCCTGCTGACAGATGTGGTCAGTGATCTGGAGAAAATGACGGCGCGCCTGGAAGCGCTGGAGTTTCGTCGGATGTTCTCCGGTGAGATGGACGGTAACAGCGCTTACCTCGATATTCAGGCCGGATCCGGGGGCACCGAGGCCCAGGACTGGGCTGAAATGCTGCTGCGAATGTATCTGCGCTGGGGTGAAAGTCACAATTTCAAAACCGAAATCATGGAGGTTTCTGACGGTGATGTTGCCGGTATCAAGGGCGCCACTGTGCTGTTCCAGGGTGAATATGCCTATGGCTGGCTGCGCACCGAGACCGGGGTTCATCGACTGGTGCGCAAGTCACCATTTGATTCCGGCAACCGACGACACACCTCGTTCGCGTCTGTTTTCGTCTCCCCGGAACTGGATGATGACATTGATATTGAGCTTGATATGAACGAGGTTCGCGTCGATACCTATCGTGCCAGTGGTGCCGGCGGTCAGCATGTGAACAAGACGGATTCCGCCATCAGGCTTACCCATATTCCCACGGGCATTGTGGTCCAGTGCCAGAACCAGCGCTCGCAGCACAAGAACAAGGACCAGGCGATCAAGCAGATGAAGGCGAAGCTTTATGAGCTTGAGGAACAGAAGCGCCGGGCCGAGATGCAGGAAATCGAAGACAACAAGTCCGACATCAGCTGGGGCAGCCAGATTCGTTCCTATGTACTGGATTCCGGCAGGATCAAGGACCTCAGAACCAATGTAGAAACTTCAAATACCCAGGCGGTACTGGACGGAAACCTGGACACATTCATCGAAGCCAGTCTGAAAATGGGCTTGTAGCTATGACAGAAGAACAACTCGACGAACACGACCTGTTTACCCAGCGCAAGGCAAAGCTGGCTGCGCTCCGGGAGAAGGGAAACGCATTTCCCAACGATTTTCGTCGGCAACACCGGGCGGCAGAACTCCATGACGCTCACGGTGAGGCGACCAAGGAAGCACTGGAAGAAGCGGCGGTAACCACGGCGGTCGCGGGACGTATTGTGCTGCGACGGTTGATGGGCAAGGCGAGTTTCCTGACGGTTCAGGATGTTTCCGGCAGGATTCAGCTTTACGTGCGCCAGGATGATCTGGGTGAGGAAGTCTATGAGGACTTCAAGCACTGGGATATTGGCGACATCATCGGTGCCAGGGGTACCTTGATGAAGACCAACAAGGGTGAATTGACGGTTAATGTGTCATCGATTCGCCTGTTGACGAAGTCGCTGCGCCCATTGCCGGAAAAGCACAAGGGGCTGACTGATACGGAGATCCGTTACCGGCAGCGCTACATTGACCTGATGGTCAATGAAGAAAGCCGTGAGCTGTTCGTCAGGCGCTCCCGTACGGTGGACGGTATCAGGCGGTTCCTGATTGATCGCGATTTCATGGAAGTGGAAACGCCCATGATGTTGAACACGCCCGGTGGTGCAACAGCAGCTCCTTTCATTACGCACTACAACTCGCTGGGTATTGATATGTACCTGCGGGTTGCCCCGGAACTGAATCTGAAGCGGCTGGTGGTAGGTGGGTTCGAAAAGGTATTCGAAATCAACCGCAATTTCCGTAACGAGGGGATGTCCACGAAGCACAGCCCCGAGTTCACCATGCTGGAGTTTTACTGGGCATTTGCCGACTACAACGAGCTCATGGACCTGACCGAGGAGATGCTTCGGACGGTCGCCACCGCGGTGACCGGCAGCGCCTGCTTTACCTACCAGAACAAAGAGATTGACCTGGCAAAGCCGTTCGGGCGCATGCGCATGGATGAAGCCATCCTGGCATTCAATGACCATGTGCAGCCGGAAGACCTGACCGACCCCGTGAGAGCGAAAGCACTGGCGGCGCGAGCAGGCATCAAGGTCGACAGCAGCTGGGGTCTGGGCAAGCTTGTGATGGAGCTGTTCGAGGCTCTGGTGGAAGATCGAATCGAGCAACCCCTGTTTATCACCCAGCATCCGACCGAGGTGTCGCCGCTTGCCCGGCGTAATGATGAAAACCCTGATCTGACGGACCGGTTTGAGCTGTTCATCATGGGGAAGGAGATCGCTAACGGTTTCTCTGAGCTGAACGACGCCGAGGACCAGGCCGAACGATTTCGTGACCAGGTGGCGGCCAAGGATGCCGGTGACGAGGAAGCCATGCACTTTGATGAAGACTACATCACCGCGCTCGAATATGGATTGCCGCCGACGGCGGGGCAGGGCCTGGGTATCGACCGCCTGGTGATGCTGCTCACTGATTCGCCGTCTATCAGGGATGTTGTGCTGTTCCCGCACATGAGACCAAAGTGAGCGAGGCAAAGAAGATCCAGCTGGATGCATCATGGCTGGATCAACTGGCACCGGAATTTGAAAAGGACTACATGACCAGCCTTCGCCAGTTTCTGGTTGCAGAGAAAGCGAAGGGCAAGGTGATTTTTCCGGCAGGGAATGAGTATTTCAACGCGCTCAATTCCACGCCCTTCGACAGGGTCAGAGTCGTGATCCTGGGCCAGGATCCCTATCACGGGCCTGGTCAGGCGCACGGTCTGTGTTTTTCAGTCAGGCAGGGTGTGACGCCACCGCCGTCGCTGATGAATATCTACAAGGAACTCCAGGCGGACCTGGAACTGCCGGCTTCCGCGTTTACTCATGGCTGCCTGGAAAACTGGGCTGCGCAGGGCATACTGCTTCTCAATTCCGTCCTGACGGTCGAACAGCACAAGGCGGCCAGCCACCAGGGCAAGGGCTGGGAAATATTCACCGACAAGGTTATTGAGGTGTTGTCTGGCCGGGAAACGCCCTGTGTCTTCCTGCTGTGGGGAAGCTATGCACAGAAAAAAGGTGCCGTGATTGATCGTTCCCGGCACCATGTGCTGATGGCGCCCCATCCATCCCCGCTGTCTGCACATCGTGGCTTCTTCGGATGCCGGCATTTTTCTCGGTGCAATGAGCTGTTGATTCAAATGGGTGAAGCGCCCATAGACTGGAGAGTAAATTGAAGGAATCAGTTGTAACCACGGGCCGCCTTGGGGATTCGGTGGCGGTTGCCACACTGGTGCGGGAAAAGCCGCTGAACAGCCTGCTGCTCGACACGATTGACCAGCTTGCCGAGTTCGTCGATGAAGCCCTTGCCGATCCCGCGATCAGTTGCCTGTTACTGCAGAGCAGCACGCCACGCGCTTTCTGTGCGGGAGCCGATATCACTGCCCTCTATCGGGCCATCAGGGGTGAGGAAGGCCTGGCACTTTCCTATGCCGAGGCATTTTTCCTGCGGGAGTACATGCTGGACTATCGGCTTCACCGTTCGGCGAAGCCGGTGATTGCCTGGGGAGAAGGCATCGTCATGGGCGGAGGTCTGGGTTTGCTGGGTGGCTGTTCTCACCGGGTCGGCACCGCCAGCACGCGAATTG
>JAQCAK010000270.1 GCA_027621895.1 Pseudomonadota bacterium
CCCAGTAGCGTTCCAGCGCTGGTGGTGGTGCCTGCACCAGGGCAGCTTCCACGGCTTTCTGAGCGCTCTCCGCCTGCTGGGCCTGGGATTCGCCCGGGGCTTCAATACTGGCGATCAATTCACGGCTGATCGTCATCGGCGCGCCGTAAGCGGTTGCAACGATGACTTCAGCATCCGAACTCTGAACCAGCTCACCCGTCAGGCGATCCCCGTTCTTCAGGAGAATCACGGCCGCCTGGGTACCCAGGGAGCAGACGATCAGGCAAGACAGCAGCAGAGACTGCAGGTATTTCATGGGTCACTCCGTCAAAAAGTGCGCCATTCTATACGAAACCCTGACAACTGAAAGGGGCCGGAACCCGCCATTTTTCCGGCCCCTGCCCATGAAACGCAGTATCTAGGTGGCTCGTTCCAGGGTATCGAGGAACTCGAACAGCGGATCATCAGGGTGACGGCTGGCCCGCGCAATCAGGGTCAGCGACGGATTGCTGACTTCATCCGCCGTGGCCAGCGCGTTCTGGTGCCAGGTCATGACAATCTTGCGGAACCGGATCTTCCAGACTCCGTCTCTCTTTTCCATATCGTCCAGGTATCGTCCAATGTAGGTCATTTCAGTATCCAGGCCGCCTTCCACTGCCAGGTAGTGATGTGCGGTCACATAGGTTTCGACCACGGCGCGGTTACCGGCCAGCTCAATCATCATGTTGGATACCTGGTGCTGGGTATTGCTGTAACGCCGAATCGCCCCGGGGAGGGATTCACAGAAAGGATGGGCCGGCCCCTTGTAGCCGCCGTAATCGACTTCCGCATCCGGCCAGTAGGTAGATTTAAGAATCTCCTCACTGGCCCGATCAACGCCGCGGCAGTGAGTATAGATTACATCGGTTATCGCCATTCGGTCCGCGACCTGTTCTGGTCCGGGTACTGTGCCTGTCTCAGTCATCATTCCCTCTCGATTGGTTCCTTCGTGGATTATGCGAGATACTGCTGCCCACGTCAGCCCGGGACTTTTCATTATAAAAAGAGGGATTCAATCATGATCAGACTGGTATTTGCGCTAAGACGCCTGCCCGAACTCAGTCGCGCGGCGTTCCAGGACTACTGGTTGAACCGCCACGCACCACTGGTCGCCAGCTTTGCAACCGATCTCAACATTCTGCGCTATGTACAGACCCATACGCTGGACACCCCCATGAACGCCGCGGCCCAGGCAGCCAGGGGCAATATGGAACCCGAGTATGATGGTGTCGCCGAACTCTGGTGGGCCAGCGAAAAGGAACTGACCGACAATCTCCAGTCAGACGCGGCAAAGGCGGCAGGTGCTGCCCTGCTCGAGGATGAAAAGCAATTCATCGACCTGCCCCGCTCACCACTCTGGTTCGCCTATGAATACCCGCAGATCAACCCGAGCCCCGAGGATATCGTCGCGAGGGTGAAGAGCAACGTGCTGCGGGTGTTTTTCCCGCTGCGTCACCTGAACTCCCTGTCAGAGGAATCGGCCAGGCACTACTGGCTCACCCACCATGGGCCTATCGTCCGGTCACACGCAGTAACCCTGCGTAGGCTCTGTTACCGACAGGTCCATCGCGCCAACTCACCCCTTGACCAGGGCATCCAGGCGGCCCGGGGTACCGTGGTGGAATCCTACCTCGGACACGCCGAGGCCTGGATTGATCTCGGCAGATCGCCGGGTACCGGGGAAGCAAAAGCAGCAAATGCCGCATTTATCGCTGACGAGCGCAACTTCATCGATATGGACCGTTCGACCATTTTCTTCGGCAAGGAACACAACATCATCGACAAACGCTGATAGAAATTACATCTTGCTGCTATCCTTCCGGGACAGCAGCAGGTAGTGTCCGCCACCCAAAATCCTGACACTTACATCACGGAGTTATTGCAATGCGCCTGCTAGTGCTGATCAGCCTGCTTTTCACCTTTAACGCCTGGGCCGAAGAACAGCCCGGCTTCACCGTCTATCCCCACTTTGGCATCACCCTGATGGACGACAGTATTGATGATGACAACCACTGGGGGCTGGGCGTGGGTTACCGGTTCGACAACCCCTGGGGTATCGAACTGACCTACAAGAACACCGATACGGAACTGGACAACCTGCCCGGTGATGTCGACGTCGACCTCTGGAATCTTGACGGCCTGTACCACATGAACTCTGGCAGCAAGCTGAACCCGTTCGTTTCCGTGGGTATTGGTCGTGCAGCTTACGACATTACCTCGATGAATGACGCTTCCGAGCAGCTGGCGACCGTGGGCGTTGGCTTCAAGTATTTCATGGGTGAAAAGGCAGCCCTGCGCGGCGACGCGAAACTCTGGCACGGCAAGGATGACAATCTCATCGACTCCACCGTGTCACTGGGCCTGCACATTGCGCTGGGTGGATCAAGCGCGCCTGCTCCCGCACCTGCTGCACCCGTCGAGAAGGATTCAGATCGTGATGGCGTACTCAACAGCGCTGACAACTGCCCAGGCACACCCTATGGCGTCGAGGTCAACAGCAAAGGCTGTCCGCTTGATGACGACGGCGACGGCGTGCCCAACTACAAGGACAACTGCCCCGATACGACTGACCGTGCTGCAAGAATCGACAGCGATGGCTGCTACATGAAGCTGGAGCGTAAGGTCAGCGTAACCCTCAATGTGGAATTCGATTTCGATTCCTCGAAATCCCGACCGGAGCACAAGGCAGAGGTCAGGAAGGTCGCGGATTTCATGAAATCTTTCCCTTCAACCAGCGTGGTCATGGAAGGTCATACCGACAGCAAGGGTGCTGAGGCTTATAACCAGCGACTCTCAGAGCGCCGGGCAAAAACCATTGCTGACATGCTGGTCACTGATTTCGGCATTGATGGCAGTCGTGTCGACAGCCGCGGTTACGGCGAATCCAGGCCTGTTGCCAGCAACGACACCGATGAAGGTCGCCAGCACAATCGTCGCGTTGTCGCCCACATCGAGGAGCAGGAAGAAGAAATCGAGATGAAATAACAGCCGACAGGTTGTTATGTCCGCTCAAAAGGCGCTGTTGCAGAACAGCGCCTTTTTTTATGCCTGTCAGTTGGGCATCTCACCACCGGTTTCCAGCCAGCTTGCACAGTCCGGTGTCAGCACCCGGTCACGGGTCGCACGATACAGGTCCAGTTCTTCTTCTGTCAGCAGGTCGTGCCAGCGACCATTGGTTCCCTGGTTAATGAAGGTGGCCTGACCACCCTCAAAGAACTCGTCCCCGGTCAGCTCTGCCGATTCCGCGATCGCCTGCTGCTTCACTTTCTCAAAACTCACGGCCTGCACGATGCGGTCGAGTTCCCCCTTATCTAGAGGTCGATCAATGAAATCGGCAATCTTCTGCACCGTCCCGGGCAGGTCATTACGCATATCCTGGTAGTGCAGGAACAGGAAATTCGGCAGGTGCCGATAGTCCCAGTAGCTCTGGGTATGATGCATGTTCGACCAGAAGGGATAACCCTCCTGTTCCCATTCAAACCAGCCGCGTGTCAGCCAGTTGCGAAACAGTGCATGGGGATCACCGTCGTAGCGGGGCATGGGCTCCAGTCCCTCTCCATCCAGCTGCTTGTAGCCAGACTCGGTATAGGCACCATAGTGATTCAGCAGCGACATGAAGACATCCCTCGGATCCCGCGCAACGATGAAATACTTCACCTCTGCGTAATACGGTAACCCATCCAGTGGCAGGTGGCTTTTCAGGAATCGACGATGCTCGAAACTCTCTATCCAGGGTCCCAGGCGATCCTTGCTCACCGGGAAAAACCGGGCATCTATCCAGGGCGATACCGTCCCCAGCTGGGGGAACACCTCGGCATCCGCGGTATTCTCAATCAGCAGGTTGTACATGATCTGCTGGGTGAACGTCGTGCCGCATTTATACGATGTCGTGATAATGATGTCGGACTCTCGCGGCTGGTAGACCTCCCAGCGCGTCGAATCCAGATGGTGATTAATGTAGGTGTGGGTCACCTGCGGCAGTCCATTGGGTCTTGAATTCATCCGACTCTC
>JAQCAK010000002.1 GCA_027621895.1 Pseudomonadota bacterium
GCTGGCATTGATCGTCGCCTCGGCGATTGGAGTCGCCGCTGGTGCGTTGCTGTCCGAGTTCATCAGCGAGAAAATCCTGTCGTATATTGCGGGTGTTGGTTTTATCCTGATTGGCAGTTATACCCTTTATCAGGCTGCTGCAACCTGACGTCGCTCGCAGTCTTAAAAACTCATTAAGGCGAATATTCAGGCGGGAGATTAAACGATGGCGAACTTCGTCATGCTGATGAATGAATCCGATGATTCCGGCGACTGGGACACCTATATCGAAAAACTGCTGGCCACGGGCAAGTTTCGTGGCGGCAGCTCACTGGGGCAGGGCGTCTGTGTCCAGAGGGGCCAGGCCGATACCCGATGCCAGGTGACCGGCATGATCCGGCTGGAGGCGGATTCACTGGATGAGGTCAAAGCATTGCTGGAAGGCAATCCCGCATTTGAAGCGGGTTACTCGGTTCAGCTGCTTGAAGAGATAGAAGACTGACCCGTTCAGATCACCAAATTCCGCGCCGTTCCCTGGCGGCCGCTGGCTGCTACTTCGCCATTGTCTTTGCCACGGGTTTTCTGCTGGGCATTGTCAGAGTGATCTGGCTTGTGCCGGCCCTGATTGATCGAGCTGCCGAACTGCTGGAACTCCCGCTGATGATCCTGGTCTCCTGGATCGTTGCCGGGAGGGTCGTTCATTGGTTCAGGATCGTCAATATTCAGCAGGCACTGCAGGTGGGTGGTCTTGCGGTGTCGGTTTTGATCCTGATCGAGTTGACTGTTGTCCTGACGATTCGCGATCTTTCTGTTGATGACTACCTGGCTTCACGTGACCCCATAGCCGGTAGCGCCTACCTGCTGTCCCTCGTTCTGTTTGCGATCTTCCCGGCACTGCGGAAGAAGTTCCCGGGGAGTTGGCCGTGCCCCTCGAAATAGAAAGAAAGTTCCTGGTAGACCTGACGCTGCTTGAGCTGCCAGCGGACGGAAAGCTGATTTGCCAGGGCTACCTGCCGGTTGATGCCGGGAGCAAAGCCGTTGTGCGAGTCAGGATCAGTGGTGAACTGGCATGGCTGACCATAAAAGGTGAAAACGCCGGCGCAGTCCGGGCTGAGTTTGAGTATCCGGTGTCGTTGGCAGACGCCAAAGACATGCTGCGCGACCTGTGCGAGCCGCCACTGGTTGAGAAAACGCGTTACGAGATCCGGGTCGATCAGCACTTGTGGCAGGTTGACGTGTTTCATGGCGACAACCAGGGCCTGGTGGTGGCGGAGATTGAGCTGGGATCAGCAGACGAATCCTTTACAGCGCCGGACTGGGTCACGGTGGAAGTGACGCATGATCCGAGATACTACAATTCCAACCTGCGCTCGCATCCATTCAGTCGCTGGGGCGCTTCATAAAAAACATCGCTATCTGCAACTGTACGGTCTGCCGCGGCTGGGTTACCTTATGGGTTCGCGGCGCTGGGCAGAACGTCGAGCCTGGTGCAGCAGGGGTTGTTGAGCGGATCTCCCGAACCTGGTGAAAGTCTATGGACAGAGAAGAAATCGAAGCACTTTTTCGCCGCCTGTTCCGTGGTGGCGAAATACGTCGCCTGCCAAAAAGCCAGCGCGAGGCGGATGCGTTTCTTGCGCTTGTCGCGGCATGGCTTGACCCCAGGGAGACCTACCCGGAACAGGCCCTTAATGAACGCCTGTGTGAATGGCTGGAAGGAGTGACCTGTCCTGTCGCCATGGACCATGTCACCGTGCGACGCTATCTTGTTGATTTCAATTTCCTGATCCGGGATGAATCGGGATCTCGTTATCGAGCCAACCAGGCAGTGATTAATCGCATGATCGAGCCTGAGGCCCGGTCGGTGCAGCCCCGGCAGATCCTGATGGAGGTGGAACAGGAACGAAGCGCTCGCAAGGCGTCATCGAAAGCCTGAAGCGGGATACGTCAGTCTTCATGGATGATTCCGCTCTGCGGTCTCCCTGTCGCAGGTGTCCGCTGGCGACTATGATAATTATAAACGACCGGCTGTTGGTGCTGGTGCTGAAAGAGGAGGAGTAGGCAATGTACAAAGTGAGTTTTCTGCTGGCACCGGGTGCCGGGCAACCCTTCAGCCTTCAGGGTGATGCCGCTGGAGAGGCAGCGACCGGCATATTTCCTGGCCTTTGTGGGTATGTTCAGACAGCGGCTGTGCCGGGACAGGAGAACCCGGCGTTCTCCGGTGTGATTGAATGCTTTTTCTCCCGTGCCAGTGATGCGCTTGCTGCTGTTGATGCTGATCCCAGTGCATTGCTCTCAGACGATGTCAGCATTCTTTCGGTCGTTGTCGGTATGGAACGTGTTGTGATGAGGACCCCCGCGTGTTTCGGTACAGACCAGGTCAAGGGCGTTTATCCTTTCAGGCGCAAGCAGGGGATGTCTGTAGCGGATTTCCAGGATTACTGGTGGCATTCCCACGGACCCATCGCGGCCCGCACCGAGGAAGCGCTCAGCTATATCCAGGTTCACCCGTTGCCGGAATGCTATGCCGGTGGCGATGCTGATTACGACGGGATTACCGAGATTGCCTGGCCTGATATGGAAGCTGCCATGCGCGGCGTCACGTCCCGGCAGATGCAGGAAGATCAGTCGACAGATGCCGGCAATTTTGTCGACCGGGAATCGGTTTCGCTGTTCTTCGCCAAAGCGGAAGTCATCATCGCACCCTGAAGGAGAACCCAATGATTTACCTGATGATAATGGGACTGGGCCTGGGTTTTCACGGCGCCCTGATTCTGTGGGTCGCCGGGCTGCCTAGAATGCTGCGGCCGGGTGAGTCCCCCACCGCGGAGAAAGGCACGCCCCGTGCTTTCATGCTGTTCTGGCTGGATCAGTACAGCTTCATTGGCCTGGGGCTGCTGCTGCTGGGCAGCGCCATGGCTTTGACAGGATATCTGTTATGAACGGTTGGGAAGCGGGTTTGAACCTGGGTGGCCTGATACCTGTGACCGCCCTGGTTGCCGGGTTGCACGCATTGCTGGCGGTGGTGCTGGCGAATTTCGTGCTGTTTGTGCGGCTGAGGCCTGGCAAGGTCCCGGAGTGGCAGCCGGATGCCGCGCTGCGGGTACAGGCCAATTTCGTCGAGAACGTGCCGATTGCCCTGTTGCTGCTGCTGGTGCTCGAAATCCAGGGGCTGCACGCATGGTTTCTGCTGGGCTGTGGTGCGAGCCTGTTTGTTTTCCGGGTCCTGCATGCCTGGGGGCTGGGTACCTATGAAGGTGCCAACTATCCCAGGCTGATTGGTGCCCAGGGGACTTTTGTGCTGCTGTCGGTCATGGGTTTTGCCTGCCTGTTCACCGCGCTGGGCTGATGCCTGGGCGCGGTTACAGCAGGTAGGCGTCACCTGATGCCCTGACCGTCATATCGGTAATGGCGACACCCCAGGGCTGGTTCATTGCATAGATAATCTGATCTGCAAGGGCTGAAGGATCGAGTGCAAAGTATTCAATCTCGTTGATATCCAGCATCTGCGCTGGCAACTGCCCGGCCTCAGCGGCCTCGAATTTCGACATGTAGGCGGCGGTGTTCAGACCCAGCAGGCCGGAGACCGCCTCCGGATTGATGACACCGGATGATAGTCCCG
The DNA here is from genome assembly GCA_027621895.1 of Pseudomonadota bacterium. Lineage (GTDB taxonomy): Bacteria > Pseudomonadota > Gammaproteobacteria > Pseudomonadales > Azotimanducaceae > UBA9659. The sequence goes on from JAQCAK010000002.1 coordinate 3,599, forward strand.
TTGCCGGCACACCGGTTGGCCTGATCGTGGTGACCTTGATTTTCCCCTGTGACTCCATGCGCAGTGACTCGGACAGGAAGATCACCGCAGCTTTAGTGGCACCGTAGACACCGCCGCCGGCTGTTGGATAGTTGCCGTAGATCGAAGAGATATTGATCACATGGCCTCTGCCCTGGCGAATCATCTGGTCGTGTACTGCCGTGATGCCATTGAGCACGCCCTTGAAGTTAATGTCGATGCACTTTTCCCAGGCGTCCGATGCCGCCTTGTGATCTGCATAGAATGCCAGCGGCATGATACCGGCATTGTTCAGCATCACATCAATGGCACCGAATTGATCCACGGCGGCGGCAGCCAGGTCCTGCATCGCATGGCGGTCGGTGACGTCGGCGGGCACGGCAATGATACTGCCACCCTGTTCGCTGATCGCCTTTACGGTCTCCTGAAGAACGGCTTCATTGACATCACTGGCAACAACCCTGGCGCCGAGGGACGCGGCCTTGTCGCACACCAGTGCACCGAAGCCGCCAGCGGCCCCGGTAACGACGACAACCCTGTTTTTCAGGTAACTCATTTTTTATCTCCTCTGGCCCGGTGGCTCATGCCTGAAAAACACCAGACTAGAGGCTGAAGCCACCTGAGTCCATCGTGAATACGAACATTTCTCATTTCCGCCCTGAAAGCCTGAACACAGCATGAATACTGGCTGTCGAGTTGATATTGGTCAGGTCCTGTCCGGGTTTAAGTCGTTTATGATACGCGGCGTGAAAAAGCAAAAATCTTTTGGAGTAGTAAGCATGATGAACCGAAGAACCTTCCTGAAAGCCGCTGGTGCGGCCAGCCTGATTCCACTGGTCCAGTTACCGGCTTTTGCAGCGGACAAGGTGCCGCTGACTGATCCGGCTGCCATTGGCCTCAAGTATGTGGAAGACGCTGCCCAGGCAACCCGTACTGACAAGATGGGTGTTGCCGCTGCGGACCAGATCTGTGGCAACTGCCGCTTCTACATTGGCGACGAGCCGGAATGGGGTCCGTGCCAGTTGTTCCAGAACAGACTGGTGACTCATGGTGGCTGGTGTGCGGGCTGGGTTCCTCGACCTTCCTGAGGACTTGCTGCGAGCAAACTAGAAGTAATACCTGACACTCATGTAAAGGGTGTCCGGATTGGTGCCGTACTCGGATCCGAGTACGGGCACCGCATCCCTTGAGATCGAAAGGTCGTCCCCGCTGAAGTGGTAGAAACCGAAATCCATGTAAACGTTGCTGGCGACATTGAACTCAAGACTCAATGACGTGAAGCGCGACTGATCACTGAGGTTAATCACCGCCTGGGTCGCCAGGCTCCACAGTGGAGAAAGCTGCACGGTGATCACCGGCATCAGGTAGTCCCGGCCCAGCAGAAAAACACCCCCCTTCTGGTATGGCAGGCTCGACAGGCTCGCCAGGTAATCCGCGGGATCCGCCCTGCCTGCGCCGTTGTAGTGATACTCCAGCTGGCCGAAGATATCTTCGTTGAAAGCGTAGTCCACGCCTGTTGAAAGACGCAGGTAGTTGTCGTCTCCGTTGACACTGGCGGCCTCCAGCCAGAAGCCGGTATCACCGATGGCAGTTTGCAGGCCGACGCCGACCAGGGTCTGCTCGGCGTAGTTGATCAGTGCAAAGTGCAGATCCTTGCCATTTACATTGCCCCGCAACTGCAGGAAGGCTGCGGAATTTTCCCGCCTTGCGTCCTCTCCGATGACGACGCCCACATCGATTTCCCCCAGGTCACCCCAGGGCTTCTGGAACCTGATCGCATCCAGACCGTTTCGATACTCGGTATTGAAGGTCCGTAAATCGAAGGGCAGGAATACATCAGTCGGATTGATCATCCTCGCCGCGCCAAACGAGATGGGCTGCCGGCCAATGGTCAGATCCCCGGCGTCGAATTGAAACTGGATGTTAAGGCGATCCAGGTTCTGGTAAACCTGTCGCCTGGGATTATCGCTGCCCAGGGATGTTGCTGGATCGGTCAACCGGTAGCTGCCGCTGACGACATTGAAGGTCGGCACCCCGGCGCCCACCTGGCGAGAGACCAGCACCGGACTAAGCTCATAATGAATCTGCCAGACGGTGCGTGACGAAAATCCTTCCAGCATGAGACGCAGACTGTTCTGGGACTGCCAGGAGACGGGCTCGCTGATCAGGTCATTGCGGACCTGGTCCTGTGCCACGGCGAAGGATTTCACATAGCCCGCGACATGCAGTTCTGCTGCTGCCGGCCTGCTCCACAGCAGGAGAGCGGTGACCGGCAGTACCAGGGCCAGGATTCGCACGGCGTTACTTGCGCTCGTCTTTCTCGACATGGCCATCGGTGAGATGAATGAGCCGGGTGGCCCGCTCCATGATTTTCTCGTCGTGGGTGGAGAAGACGAAGGTCATGTTCAGTGACTGGTTCAGTTCCCGCATGGTCTCGAGCAGACTGATGCCGGTGTGTGAATCCAGGTTCGCCGTGGGTTCGTCGGCAAGAATGATCTGGGGATTCGAGGCCATGGCCCTCGCGACCGCCACCCGCTGTTGCTGGCCACCACTTAACTGGGCGGGTCGACGTTCACCCAGCCCGTCCAGTCCCACCGTGTGCAGCATGTCCCTGACCCTGGCCTTGCGTTCAGCGGCGGGCCTGCCCTGCAGCAGCATGATGTACTCGATATTCTCTTCCGCTGACAGCACCGGTATCAGGTTGTAGGCCTGGAAAATAAAGCCAATATGATCGCGACGAAAGTCACTGAGTTCGTTACCGCTCATTTCCGCGATATTGGCCCCGTCCAGCAGGACATCGCCGCCATCCGGTTCATCCAGGCCACCGATCAGGTGCAGGAGGGTGGTCTTGCCGGATCCGGAAGGTCCAATGATGGCGGTGAACTCTCCCTGCTCGATGGTGATGGACACGTGATCCAGGGCTGTCACCTCGGTTTCGTCGCTGCCGAATTTGCGATAGAGGTTCCGTGTTTCGATGAGGTGTTCAGCCATGGTGACTCCTAGAGCGCTCGCTGCAAGGCCTGGGTGGGCACGATCCTGGACGCAAACCAGGCGGGATAGAGGGCCGCGACGAGTGTCAACAGTGTGACGTAAAAAGGAAAGTTGATGTACTGGTAAAGCGCCACGCGGGTTTCCACGTTGCCCCGGATGGCGACGCCGGCCGCCTCGAATTCTCCCATCGGTACACCGTGAATACTGAAGTAGTGGTTGGCCAGATAGCCGATGACGATGCCCGCGGCGCAACTCAGCAGGGCCAGCAGCAGGGCCTCGACCAGTACCAGGCTGATGATCTGGCCGGGCCGGGTCCCGATGGCCTTGGCAACCCCGAACTCGTAGATCCGTTCGTAGATAGCCATGAACATCGAGTTGATCACCCCCAGGGACGTCAGCAGAAACAGAATGGCGCCGACGATAGCCGTCGAGTAGTTGGTCATGTCGATCATGGCACCGAAGGCCGGCTGCAGATCCAGCCAGCCAAGGGCTTCGATATTGCCCTGGTTCAGTGATTGCAGCAGCGGCAGCTGCCGGTTCCGGCTGTCTTCCCGGTCATGGAAGCGGATTGCGATCTGGTGAAGGTGGTTTTCCATACCCAGAAACCCCTGGGCCTTCGGCAGATTGATGAAAACGTAGGTTTCATCCATTTCATCGGGACCGAATTCGAAAACACCGCTGACGCGAAACAGTTCCTGGGCGATGTCATTGGTATTGACTGTCGCGGCCGTCAGGATGATCCGATCGCCGATCTCGACTTCCAGCAGTTCCGCCATCGGCTTGCCAATCAGGATTTCCCGATCGCCGCCGGTCAGGTAGCTGCCTTCGATAATGGCTTCCCGGATCAGGCTGACATTCTCTTCCTGCCGGTAGTCCACGCCATAGATCAGGCCGCCCGTGGTGTTGTAGCTGGAAGCGACCATGCCGCCTACCAGGACACGGGGCGCGTAACCCATTACGCCAGCGTCTGCGGCAAGGGTAGCCATGATGGGTTCAGGATTCTCGATGTACAGATCGGCTTCCAGGTTGTCGCGGAAACCACTGCGGTAGACCTGGGCCTCACCCTCCAGCGTGTGGGTAATGCCACCGATCATGATGTCTGTCGCACCCAGCACCAGGCCATCTACCAGGATCAGGGCGACCAGCGAACTGCTGACCAGAATGCAGGTCAGCAGTGTGCGTCGCGTATTGCGAAACAGGTTTCGAAAGGCCAGTTTCAGGATCAGCATGTCAGTGACTGCCCAGCGCGTCGCGAGGCAGGATACGGGCTGCGCGGAAACCCGGCGGCAGGCTGATCAGGGCCGCGGTGGCAAAAATGAAGCCCATGGGCATCAGGTAGACATAGGCGTTCAGCTCACCTTTCATGTGCTGGAACATCACACCGCTCATGTCGATGGGCTCGGGAATCTGGAAGCCGACCTCGGTGAGCCAGATCACCGCGGGTGTGACCAGCAGGATGCCGATGCCGATGCTGAAGCTGGCCAGCAGCAGGGTTTCAAGCAGTACGAGCTGAACCAGCCGGCCGGGGCGGCAGCCGATGGCTCGAAGCACACCGAATTCCCGGGTGCGTTCCAGTACCGACATCAGCACCGTATTCAGGACACCGATGAAGACGATGAACACCACGATACCCATCATGAAGTGATTGCCCTGTTTGTCAGACTGCATGGTGCGGTAGAAAGTGGATTCAACTTCCTGCCAGGGCGATACGGTGAGATCCGGCAGAGCGGCTGCAAGCACGCTGGCAATGTCGCGGTTGTCGTTCCTGTCGTCGACCAGCAGCGCGTATTCGTGAACGTCCGTGCCCAGTGCCAGGAACTGTTGCGCCGCCGGCAGCGGCAGGTAAACCGCCATCCGGTCGAAAGATGTCCGGTTGCCGATAACACCGCCCACCAGGTAGATATCATTCGCAATAGAACCATCGGCACCCTGTGATATCAGGACGATCTCATCTCCCAGTGACAGCTCGAGGCTGATGGCCAGGCCCCTGCCGATCATTGCCGTGTAATAGCCGTCGGCATCGGGCGACGCCGAAAAAAATTCGCCTTCGGTAACCTTCTGGCGAATACGGCTGACGGTCGGTTCAAGCGCTGTGTCGATGCCGATGACCCGCGCCGGGTAGGTTTTATCGCCGGCGTAAGCCAGGGCTGGAGAATAGACCCTCGGTGCATAGCCGGTGACATCCTCATGCGCTTCAAGCACGGCCCTGACAGCAGCCTGGTCCTTGATGGTCTTGTAGATCTTCGGCCGGTCCAGATAATCGTCCTGGTGGATCTGTATATGACCCACGTGGTCCAGGGTAAAAATATCAATGACGTTACCGTAGCTGCCTTCCAGCAGGGACGTCGACAGGACAAACAGGATGTAACCACCGCACATGCTGAGCCCCGTCAACAGCGACCGGCGTCTCTGCCTGAAGATATTGCGGAAGGCGATGGTCAGGGTCAGCATTAAAAGCGGCTTTTCAGGTTTCGCAGGGAAAAGGTGTCTTCGGTGACATCCGGCGGATTAAAGACGATGTCATCATAGTAGACGATAGTCCGGTGCCCTTCCTTGTTGAGTGGCTGCATCTCGAGTACGGAAGGCATGAGCCTGCCATCGAACGCTTTCGGCTCCCGGAAGGACATGCGGCGAATTTTCTCTCCATCATCGTCGTAGAAAATCTGGGCAACCGGCAGCAGTGGTTCCCTGGAGACGATGTACTCAATTTTGCCCCAGACGGTGACGGTCTGCTCTTTGGGTGTCAGGGTAATCAGGTACTGATCGTCTGACTCTTCCATGTCCAGGTGGTAGGAATCGATCAGCTGGGTTTCCTTGACCAGGTCGTCGTTGGTGAAATCGCTGCCCATCCAGGAGCCCATCATCATGGATGGTGGCACCTTGATCACCTTGTTGATCTTGGGAAAGTAGTTCCACATCTCACTGTCCCGCTTCAGGGTAGCAATACCTCGATCCTTGCGTGGCGCCAGGATGCGGAAAAATGCCAGCTCCCTGCCCAGACTGTCGCCGGTCATCTGCAGGGTGCGCTCGTAGTTGGGCGTTTCGACCTTCATGGTGATGGTGGCCCTGCTGGCCTCGCCACGGTACAGTTGTTCCATCCTGTCGACGATGGCCCTGGCGTCGGCTTCCGATGCCTGTGCCACCGGCAGGACCAGAAGCCAGGTGAGCGTGGCGAGCAGGCGAAGATGGCGGGGTTGCATTGAATGATTCATAGCTTGCCAGTGGCCAGGATCCAGCGGGGATCGCGGTGACCAAATTGTTCCGGAATCGTTATTATAGCGCCTTAGTCCGTGCGACAGGTGCGGCAGTTTTGCTGAATTGAGGAGTAAGTATGTCAGACAAGCAGATACCGGTGCTGGTGGGTGTGGGCCAGGTCACAGAAAGAGAATTCGACCGCGACAGCGCTTCACCCATGGATCTGATGGAGCAGGCGTCTCTGCTGGCCGCTGAAGATGCCGGTATCAAGGCATCATGGCTCAGTGAGCTGGACGTGCTGGCAGTTGTGAAAAGCTTTCGTGAACCCACGCCGAACTCTGCAGAAACCCTGGCCAACCGGCTCGGCGCAACGCGCGCAACCCAGTGGATGCTGCCTGACGGCGGCAATGGCCCCCAGTACCTGGTCAATCGCTATGCCGAGGCAATTGCCAACGGTGACATTCGCTTTGCCCTGTTTTCCGGTGCCGAGGCCATGGCAACCGGGCGGAAGTACTTTAAGGAAACCGGCGAGCAGCCACCCTGGTCGGAGCCCGCGTCACGGGAACCCCAGTACCTGGTAGACGATGTTCCCATGTCCACGCCCCATGAGAACGATTATGGTCTCAGGGTCCCGCCGCAGTTTTATGCGCTCTGTGAAAATGCACTGCGCGGCCACTATGGTGAATCCGTTGAGGAACATCAGATCGCCATGGGCCAGCTTTTCTCACGCTTCACGGAAGCCGCGGCGGCAAGTCCCCATGCCTGGTATCCAATCCGGCGTTCCGCCGAGGACATTGCCTGGCCTTCGGAATCCAATCGCTATGTCGGCTGGCCCTACACCAAGTACATGAATGCCATGAACCAGATTAACCAGTCAGCCACGCTGCTGTTAACCTCGGTGGAATATGCGCGCCAGCTTGGCGTCAGCGAGGACAGGTTCATCTTCCTGCATGGCTGTGCCGACACGAAGGAAAAGCGTATCTCCCTGCGTCCGAATTACTATTCCAGCCAGGCTATCCAGGTGATGGCTGAGCGGGTTTTCGAAGGTTCCGGCCTGACGATGAACGATATTGACTACATCGACTTCTATTCCTGTTTTCCCAGTGCGGTGCAGATTGCCCGGGATACCTTCGGCATGGAGCGGGACGACCCCCGGCCGCTGACGATTACCGGCGGCCTGCCGTTTCATGGTGGCGCCGGTAACAACTACGTGATGAATTCAATCGCGGCGATGGTTGAAAAACTGCGTGCTGATCCCGGCAAGTATGGACTGGTGACAGCCAACGGCGGCTACTTCAGCAAGCATGCCGCGGGTATCTATTCGACGGTCCCCACCGAGGGTGACTGGACCCGGGTTGATCCCACGGTGTACCAGCAGGAAATTGACGAGGCACCGGATGCACCTTTCACCGAGTCTCCTGCCGGTGAGGCGACGATTGAAACCTATACGGTAGGATTCGGCCGGGATAACAACCCGCAGCAGGGCATCGTAATCGGCCGGCTCGGTGAGTTCGGTGATCCGGCTGCAAAACGGTTCCTCTCAATGCTGCCAGATGATCCCGCGTTGCTCAGGACAATGACCGAGGCCGAACATGTGGGGGCAAAGGGACGGGTTCAGCAGGTGGATGGTATCAACGTGTTTACGCCTGGGTGATTTTCCTGCGGTTCTCCTGATCTACCGGTCGTGCGGCGTAAACAGCAGGCGCTTTTTCACCAGGTAGTTGAACAGGAACACGCAGCCCACGGAAATCACTTTGGATACGGTGTAGTGCAGTGGCGTGAACTCCGTGATGGCGAAGATCACCGCCTCGCTGATCGCCAGACCCACGATGACGATGATGGTGAAGTAAAGAAACTCCCGATGTGGCGTCTCGTCATAGCGGCGGTGCTTGAATACCCAGTTCACGTTGATAGTGTAGGAAACCACCAGTCCCACGCTGTAGCCGGCGATATTGGATAGCAGGTAGTGCACCTGCAGCCATTCCGTGAGAATGACCAGGGTTGAGAAGTCGCAGGCAAAAGCGATCAGGCCTGATACGCTGTATTTGAAGAATTCAGATCGAAGGAAGTCTCTGGCGAATTGCGGCAGGTTCATTTCGGGTAGTCTGATCTCGTTCATCCCGGCAGGCCAGGAAGATCTTCAGTATGATATCCGCGTGGTCCGGAAAAGGTCCGGATTGTACGCCAGCTTTGTGTCGAGGTCAGGAGTCATGAAATTTTGCTGACAGGAGAATGTTTCTGCGGGTCGGTCCAATACCGGATAGACGGGGATGTGTTTGATGCACGCTGTTGTCACTGTTCCCGGTGCCGCAAGGCGTTCAGCGGCAGTGGTTCAGCCTTTGCCCGGGTCAACAGCGGGGAGTTTGCCTGGACGGCGGGTGAATCCCTGTTGCAGAGCTATATCAACCAGGCGGGCACGGGACTGCAGTTTTGTAGCCAGTGCGGTTCGACCCTCTGCGGGGTCGTGGATGGCGAGGTGTTTGGTGTAACCCTGGGCTGCCTGGATGGTGATCCACCGGTAACGATCACCCGACATATCTTTACCGGCTCAAAAGCAGGCTGGGATGAAATTGGCGGCAGCGCGCCGCAGTATGAGGCGTACGCGCCGGAGGATGGCCAATGATGGAACTTGATAACGACCTGCGGGATGCACTGCTGAAGCTCGACACCCCCACCGTCTGCAACGCGCTGGAGGTGGTTAACCCGGCCAGGCGGGCTCGCGGTTTCAATATTCGGCCATTTGTCTGTGCCAGACCGTCACTGCCGCCGATCCTCGGGTTTGCGCGTACCGTGCGGATTCGGGCTGCACACAAACCCCGGCGACCGGTTGATCATGATGCCTATTACAGCTACATCGCTGAGGGCGGACCGGTGCCCAGCATCGCGGTGATTGAGGATATCGACGATACCCCTGGCTATGGTGCCCACTGGGGAGAGGTCAACACCAACATCCATTACGGACTGGGGTGCCTGGGTGTGGTGACCAATGGCAGTATTCGTGACATTCCGGATTCCCAGGAGAAGTTCCAGATGCTCGCCGGCATGGTGAATCCTTCACATGCCTGGGTCAACGTGGTGGACTGGGGCGTCGACGTGAATGTCCATGGCATGGAGGCGTCTCACAATGACCTGGTTCATGCGGACCTGCATGGCTCGGTGGTGATACCCCTTGAAGATGCGGCGGGTGTGATTGAAGAAGCTGCAAGAATCATGGCCCGCGAACGCATTGTCATCGACGCCGCTAAACGGCCCGGTTTCAACATGGAGCGCCTGAGGGAAGCCTGGAAAGGTATGTCGGAAATCCACTGACCCCGGCGATATCTGCCCAGGGTCAGCGAAGCCTGCTCATGACCTCGTCGAGCACAGACAGTCCGCACAGGGTATGCAGGACGCCGACCTTGTCCGTGAGATTGAACAGCAGCTCATAGCCGTCGGCGTTGCACCGGCTTTCATCAAAGTCCACCGTCACCAGTGGCTCCAGGGCAGCTGCCAGCTCCCGGGTATTCGCCTCCGGCACGAGCCGGTCGAACGCCGAGTGATACAGGTGAACCCCGGTTACCGATCCCGCAAGCGGATTGCCCCCGGCGATCATGCCGGTAAAACTGTTCAGCTGCAGCTGGACCTTCAGCAGGTCATAGGTGGCCTCGTCGGACAGGAATCCAGCGATGAAGTCAGGCCTGATCGTACCTTCATCGATCAGGTCATCTGTTGCCAGGCCCGTCTCTGTGTAACCCAGCAGTCCCGGCAGTATCCGGTCGGTTGCAAAGGGCAGGGTAGACTCGCGGTCCACATACCGGCAGTAGTCATCACCCGCGCAGCTGCCATCAAGGTATTGCAGCACGCCGCGAAAGGTCCGGTACAGATTGTGAGGCGCGCCACCAGCGTGAACTTCCCGGACGACCAGATCACCGCTTCCCTGGGTCTCAAGCATTTTCCACAGGCCGATTGCGCTGTGGCCACCCTGCGAGTAGCCGATGATGGTGAGATCGTTACCGCTGTTTACGGCATCGTATTCGGGATCGGCAAGAACCTGGGACACCAGGTCGAATCCGTTCTGGGCGGTCTGGTAGTCGAGCAGGTAGGTTTCATCAGCAGAGGCCGTTCCGCCGCGACCATAGTTGTCCGGCGCAATGACCAGGTAGCCCCGGGATGCAAACTGACTGGCCAGAATAAACCAGGCGTCAGCGGGCGAGAGTGCCGAGGGTGTGGAGCCGGTCGCGTGGGTCAGCACGATGATCCGGTCCCTGGGGGCGAACTGGCTGGCGGTGGCAATGATCGGCATGCTGACAAGACCTGTCAGCTGGTTGCTGGCGGCACCATCCGGTGTGCGTGAGGCATAGGCAACCTGCAGGTTGCGAACATCATAGAGTGCCCCAGGATTTGCCAGGTGATTCCAGCTGCTGTCTGCAATATCGATCAGCAGGTTGAGTACAAGGCTTTCGATACCCGCGGGTAGATCCAGCTGGCCAGGCAGGGCGCCTTGTACGTAACCCTGGAACAGTTGATTGACCTCTGAACGAGGCAGATCAACGCTGTCCGTGATCAGCAGGCCGGGGGTGTTCAGGGGGCCGGTGCTGAATGCCTGTTCCAGTGTATAGATTGGCGCTGCGTTCGGGTGGGTCTCTGCTGTCAGCCGGTAGGCGCTGCTGGGCTCGAGGCTGCATGTGGCCCGGTGATCCAGCAGCTGGTCGGCTGCCGAGCTGGAAAGATCGAACAGTGGTTGTTGAAACGTGTTGACTGACAGGTTCTCGCAGTCGGCACTGAAAGTCAGTGCCAGGTCAGCAGTGCCGAGATGAGCAACACGCAGGCTGCCGAAGGCGGGGTTGGCGTTGATCGCACCTGCCGCGGGTACGGCATCCACGATCGTCAGTGCCCGGGTGTCTCCGGGGGGATCGGGGCTGGCAGGCGGGTCAGCCACCGGTGTGCTGGCAGAACCACCGCCGCCTCCTCCGCCACAGGCGCACAGCATCGATAGGCCGATGAATGCCATCAGCAGACGTCGCCGGGACCTTGCTGTGATGCCTTTAACCTGTTGAATTTTCTGCCTGATCTTCAGAACACCTCGCTGAAAACGGCTTCGTTAAAGCCTACAAGACAGGTTTTTCCGGTCATGATGGTCGGTGCGCGAAGATTTCCCGTGGGGCCGAGCATGGCCGCAACGGCGTCTTCACTGGCGCCATCGCCGAGATCGAACTCCTCGACTTTTTTGCCCTTCATGGCAATGAGCCTTTTCATGCCCTTGAGCAGTTCCGCGGCGTCACCTGCCTGGAGGTTCCGGCTCGCGGGTACGGTTTCCCTGACTTCTATATCACTGGCTTCCAGGAACCTGGATGCTTTGGTGCAGCTTGTTCAGCCCTTCCTGAAGTAGTACCACTCGGCTTTGGCCATTTTGTTATTCCTGATGATTGAACCCTGCAAAGGCTAGAGAAAGCTTCCGCCCAAGACAAGCCAAAGAAGACAGGACCGGGGGTTTCCCTGCTCTCTGCTGCAACTGTCGCCGGGCTGTCGGCACAGGCTTGAAGCCTGCAGGAGGCTTCTCACAGGGCCAGCAAACGGCGTTCAGTAGGCCTGATTGAACCATTTGGCGCGCCAGCGTAACTTCCTAACACGTCCAATGGTGGTCTAACGGGACGTTGTTTATCATTCATCTTTCGATTCAACGGTATTTTTCATGCGTTATCCCAGAAAACTCGGCTGGCTGTTCCTTGTCATTTTCCTGTCCGGCTGTGTGTCTGAAGCACCGGTTCCTGCGACCGGACCGTTTCCTGAAATCGTCAAGAGCCCCAACGACCAGCGTGACTACCGTTACCTGGAGCTGGAGAACGGGCTAAAGGTGGTACTGATCTCAGCGCCGGACGCCGACAAGTCAGCGGCGTCCATGACGGTTTTCCGTGGCAGTTTTGATGATCCGGCGGACCGCCCCGGGCTGGCGCATTTCCTGGAGCACATGCTGTTTATCGGTACCGAGAAGTACCCGGAACCGGATGGCTATTTCTCCTATGTCCAGTCCCACGGGGGCAGCTCCAACGCCTACACCTCTTCTGATCACACCAATTACTTTTTTGATGTGAGTCACGACGCCTTTCCGGAGGGGCTCGATCGGTTTGCCCAGTTCTTTATCTCGCCGCTGTTTCAGCAGGAGTACGTTGATCGAGAGAAGAATGCGGTTAATTCGGAGTATCAGTTGCAACTGAAGGAGGACGGCTGGCGGGGTTTTGCGGTTGAGAAGGTTGCGACCAACCCGGCTCACCCGGTTTCCCAGTTCAATATCGGGACGCTGGAGACCCTGGATGGTGATGTCTACGATGCGCTGATCCGGTTTTTCCAGGAGAACTATTCCGCCAATCAGATGGGTCTTGTGGTGCTGAGCAACCAGTCGCTGGACGAACTGGAACCCTGGGTCAGCGAAATGTTTGCGCCGGTTGAGAATCGCAATCTTGAACCGGTCGAGCGCAGTATGCCGGTGTTCAAGCCCGGTCAGCTGCCGGCGACGCTGCGCTATAACAATATCCGTGAAGAATACGGCATCTCCTACACCTTCCCCATTCCTTCACTGAAAGGCCTGTACCGCAAGAAACCTGCCCAGTATGTCTCGAATCTTATTGGTCATGAGGGTGACGGCAGCCTGCACAAGCTGCTGACCCACAAGGGCTGGATCACCTCGCTGTCAGCAGGCGAGGGCATGATCGACGACAGCAACAGTGTCATGAGCATCAATATTGAATTGACCCCGGCGGGTGCAGAGCATGTGCCAGAGATCAACGGTTACCTGTTTACCTACCTGGATATGCTGCGGCAGCGACCGGCTGAAGCCTGGCTGTACCAGGAGCAGGCGACTGTTGCGGAACTTGCGTTCCGTTTCCGGGAAGAAACCCAGGCCATTAATGCGGTGAGAACCATTGCGCCCAACCTCAGGGAATACCCGGCGGAAGACCTGCTGATCGCACCTTACCTGATGGAGGAATTTGACCCGGCACTGATCCGCGATGTGGTTTCCAGCCTGCGTCGCGATAACGTGCTGATCTCGGTTTCATCACCCGGCTACGAGGGCAGTGAGACTGAACGATGGTTTGGTGTTTCCTACGACCTGGAAGTGGGCAGCCTGGATATTGCAGCGGCCAGCAGTGACATGTTCACGTTGCCGGCGCCCAATCCGTTCCTCCCGGACTCCCTGGAACTGGTAGAGGGAGACGACAAAAAGCCCATGGCCGTTATTGATGAAGCCGGCGTCGAGATCTTCCTCGACACCGATATCGAGTTCGGCGTTCCCAGAGCTGTGACTAACGTGAGTATCCGTAATGCCGATGGCCTGGTGTCACTGGGTAATGCGGCGCGATCACAGCTTTACGCCAGCCTGGTGCAGGATAACCTGAATGCACTGGCCTACCCTGCATTGCTGGCAGGCGTGAGTTACCAGATTGCCGCACCACCCCGTGGTTTCAGGATATCGATCGGTGGATATCACGATAAGCAGCTGGTGTTGCTGGAGGAGGTGATCGAGAGATTACTGACGCTGGACATCGATCCGGAGCGGTTCCGGGTGCTGAAGGAGCAGCAGCTCCAGGATCTTGCCAACACGCGACGGGAACGGCCCTATCAGCAGGTCTATGGCCGCCTGAAAGATGAACTGCAGACGGCGAACTGGACTGCAGAGGATCTGGCGGATGCGCTGGAGCCGGTGACGCAGGATGATCTGATGGCCTGGCGGGATCGCGTCTTTGAAGCGGCGTCTGTCCAGGTAATGCTGGTGGGTAATGTGACCAATGCACGGGTGAGTGATGTCCGGGCACTGCTGGCGGATCACCTCACCCTGAAAGCGGTACCCGTGGCCGAACCGGGCGTGTTGCCGGTCACCACCACAAAGACAATTGAACTCGATATTGATCATGACGATGCAGCCATGGTGCTGTTCGCCCAGGACGATGCCGACAGTCTCGCTGACCGGGCCAGGAGTGCGCTGCTGGTCCACCTGATATCACCGGGCTATTTTTCCAGCCTGAGGACCGAGCAGCAGCTTGGCTATGTGGTATCCGCGGCCAATCCGGTGATGCGTGAATGGGGCGGAGTTGGCTTTATTGTGCAGTCACCGGTTGCTGGCCCACAGGTGCTGCGGGATCGCACCCTTGAATTCATGGCAGCGCAGGTAGACAAGCTGGCAACCATGTCTGAAGAGGAATTTGGTGCCAACAAGGCGGGTCTGATCACCCGCCTGTTGCAGCGAGACAAGAATCTTGCCCAGCGCGCCAGTCGTTACTGGCTGGACCTGGACCGGGGTAACCTCGAGTTCAATACCAACCAGCAACTGGCGGAACAGGTCTCAAAGCTGACGCTCGAAGATGTCACCGCTTTCCTGGACGACGTTCTGCTGAAACTTGATGAACGCTACTTTATGGTGATCAGCGAGGGGCGATTTGGTGAGGCCGGGGCTGGCGAAGAATAGCGGACTGCCCCGCGGTGGAGAGCAGGACGCCCGAATCACTCCACATGTTGACCCGTCCATAGCCGAAACCGTTGCCCGCGAATGAGACCCGGTTGTCACACAGCACCCATTCGCTGTCGACGTGTTCGGCGAAGCGAATGGTGTTGTCGATGCTGGTGCAGGAAAGAATCTGGCCGAGCGCGTTGCCGAATGCAGATGGCATGTAGTCGGCGATAATGGCCAGCGCGCCGGGGTCGTGATGAATTTTCGGCATCCGCGCCCACAGGATGGAGTTGTTGTCACCGCTTGGGGTCCCGGCGTCCGCGAATCCAAACATGCCCCGGGCTATCCTGACTTCAACGTACTCATGGATCGTGCCGCCCTCATGATGTCTCTCCAGTGGCTCACAGTCTTCCGGCGCGGGGACGTCTGGCATAGTTTCCCAGACGCCCTCGAATTCCTGGGGCCGCTCGCCACAGGCGCCCAGGATAGTGATGATCTCCTTGTCACCCAGGTGTGCGACCACTCGACCCTGGGTCACGTTTCGGCCCACTGCTGGCAATTTCACTTCAAGATCAAGCATGACCGGCTGCTGGGTGATTGACAGGTACTGACCCGTTGCCCAGATCACTGGTTTGCCCGACGCCTGCTCCAGCGCGACGATGCCAGCGGCCAGTCTCACGCCGCCGAACAGCGATCCCATGCCGCCGGTTGTTTTCGGCACCACAGGTAACTTCCATTGCATGCTGGCAACGGGGTGGCTCATTTCCAGAAATTCGGCGCTGGATATCTTTTCCAAGGCAGGTTCCTAATCAGTGACCAGTAGCAAGTCGGTGGTTTTACGGGTTCGAGGGGCCACGGTGCCGCCTGTCGCGCAGCCAGGGCAGACCCAGGTATGCCAGTCGTTTGTTCTCGTGACGACCGCGCGCCACGGAGTCAAGAATCATGCCGGTCACGAAGCTGGAAAAAGCCAGCATCATGACGCTGGCTGCAAGTACCGCGGTGGGGAAACGGGGTACCAGGCCGGTCTCAAAGTATTCGATGGTAACGGGTACACCCAGTGCCAGTGAGAGCAGCGCCAGCAGGACTGACAGCACGGTGAAGAACAGGATCGGCCGCTCTTCCTTGGTGAACAGCAGAATGGTGGAAAGAATTCGCACGCCGTCACGGTAAGTGTTCAGTTTGCTGCTACTGTCCGCCGGGCGTTCCCGGTAGGCAGTTGCCACTTCAGCGATAGGCAGGTTGAGTGACAGGGCGTGGATGGTCAGCTCCGTTTCAATCTCGAAGCCGGATGAAACAGCGGGGAAAGATTTAACGAAGCGACGCGACATGACGCGATAGCCGGAAAGCAGGTCAATCGACTGACGACCAAAAAGCAGACGGGTCAGGCTGGCCAGCAGGCGGTTACCAGATCGGTGACCAAAACGGTAAGCGTCCTGGTGCTGTTCTATGCGCTTTCCCGTCACCATGTCCAGGTGGTTGTCGGTCAATGCGTCAATCATGCTGTTCATGCTGGCGGGATCGTAGGTATCGTCGCCGTCTACCAGCACGTAAATATCAGCTTCAATATCAGCGAACATGCGGCGGACAACATTACCCTTGCCCCGCGCCAGTTCGGTTCTGACAACAGCACCACTGGCGCGAGCGATAGCGGCTGTGTCGTCAGTGGAGTCGTTGTCGTAGACATACACGGTGATGCCATCGCGGGCTTCCCGGAACCCGTTAATGACACTCGCTATTGCAGAGGCCTCATTGAAGCAGGGCACAAGGACCGCAACCTCTGGCGATTCGGATGTGAAGCTGTCAGTCATCGGCTGATAATAACGCAGTTCAGCGGGAGGTTTCGCCGAGCTGTTCCAGAATTTCATCAATCCCGGGTCCCAGTTCAGTCTGCGGATCGAACATCCTGATCATCTTCAGCAGTTTGATGGCCTCTTCATCCTCACCGGCACCAATGGCGGACAGGGCGAACTGGTAGTAGGTAAAAGCATCCGGATCACTGTCGCGATAGGGATTGATCGCCTGGCTTAAGTGGTGGAAGGCCGCCCGCTGGTTGCCTGTTAAAAAATAGCAATCGGCGGCTTCCCGATGGATTCTCCCGGTTTCGTCTTTCGCAGCCAGCGCCCGTTCATAGTGAGGCAGGGCAGCGCTGCAGTTGTTGTTCATGTGAGCAATTCTGGCCTGGTAGTAGGCGACCGACAGGTTATCCGGAAACTTCTGCTGGAGGCTGTCCAGGTAGACACCAGCCAGCTCCAGACGGCGGGCTTCAACCAGCATGCCGGTCAGGGTTAGCCTGACTTCAGGGACATCGACAGCGGCCAGCATGGCTTCGAGTTCGGTGATGGCCCCGTTCAGTTTTGCCGGATCAACCTGGTCCGGATCAAACGGATTGACCGCATTGATCGCATACCTTGAAACCAGGTCGGGAAACCTGCGGGCATCAACGTAAAGAACGACCCGATTGTCGAAGAACACGGGCAGGTAGTCCTGCTCCCTGGCGGTAGCATCAGGGAAAGCCTGGTTTGCTTTCATCGCTCCGATCATTTCTGGACGATAGCGGTTTACGTAGCGGCGAAAGGCGCCATCATCCTGCATGGCTGAGCGAAGATTGTAGTAGTCCAGGTTGCTGAAGGGTGGAAACTGCATGTCCATGTGAATCTGCACATCAGGTGCCAGGACGAACTCCACATATCCCGCATAGGAAGGTGTTATCGCGTAACGCCCGGTCATCTCGTGGATACGAATAAATTCGGTGGTCCCATAAGGTAGTGAGTGCCGGTGGAAGGGGTAGTGCTGCCAGCCGGTTTTCATGGCGGGCCAGAAGGTAAAGATCAGCAGCCCCAGTACCAGTGGCAGTGAGGTTGCAGTGACAATGCCCATGGCAGGCTGGCGCCAGGCTTTTATGCCGGCGGCAACCAGGGGCAGTGACAGCAGCATCCACTCCCAGATGAAACGCTTGCCCATCAGCAGCAGGACCAGGCCGCCGGCGGCTAACAGCAGGGGAACCGAGTGCTCCACGGGTCTCCTCAGCAATGTCATGGCAGCAACAACCTGAAATGCCAGCAGAATCAGTAACAGGCCGTTGAGTTGAATACCCTGGCTCAAATCAATCACGGGTATGAGTGAGACCTTGTTCAATTCCAGGATAAACAGGCCGATATCCGGGTTATGGGCGAACGGGGTCAGCAGAACACGGAAGCCGTTCGGATTCAGGAACATGGCCGGCAGGCAGGCTGCGATCCAGATCATGTCCCGCCCGGCGGATGCTGTCTGTGACGGATCGTTGACGTAATGGCGAAGCGCCTGCAGGAAGAAGCAACCGCAGATCATCGCGCCGACGATCCATTCAACGCCGTGCAGATTGATCCAGGCAACGGTCAGGATCGGCAGTAGTGGATACAGGTCACGACGTTGACCCAGCAGGTAGATAAAAACCGGGATCATCACGTAGGAAACCAGATGAGGCCGCAGCGAGAAGCCGCGATAGCACAGTACACCGATCACCAGTGCGAAAACGATGAGCTGGAGATAGCCGGCCTTGCCTGCAGGCGCTGTCCCGATGAGGATGCGCCAGGAAAACCAGGCACAGGTCAGCAGCAGCGCAGACTTGACCAGGATCAGGCCGAACTCACCACCAATCGACCAGGTTGTCCAGGCCAGCCACTGGAAGCCCCAGAAATAATTGATGAAGTCGCGACTGCCTTCCAGGAATGAGTAGACCTGTGGGTTGTAAAGTGCGCCTTCCGCCATCAGGTACCGGCCGCCGGCCATGTGATACCAGAGATCCGTGTCGCTGTACTGAATGGCGATGCTCAGACAGTAGATGCTGAAGAACGCGAGCAGAGCGAAGATAAACCCGGCGGTCAGCGTGGATCGATGATCCTCGATCAGATTCTGGATACCTTTGATGTTGAAGCGTTTCAACGGGAGCCCCTGAGAATGGAGAAGGTGCCGGTCATGCTCGCGGGCAGTCCGCGAGACGGTTCATGCTACCACGACGGTGCAAGCTGAAAGCAGTTGATGAAACCCGGTCATCCACATGGACGCCGGGCCTGCTGTACGCGCCTTAATGCGGCTGTTCAGACGCGACCCGTCATGGCCGGTACTGGTGAATTGCAGAGTGACTCAGTACTGGGAAGTACCGCCATCGACGCTGATCTGTGCACCGGTAATGGCACCGCCCGCCTCGCTGGCCAACAGCAGTGCCATGGCAGCAACCTCTTCTACCTTGATGGGGCGCTTGATGGCTGATTCCGCCGTGTACATGGCGATCATTTCCTCAAAGGTAATGCCCATGGCTTCCGCGGTGGCAGGCCCGGACTCCTTCACAATATCCGTAATCAGAATACCCGGACAGATGGCGTTGACGGTAATGCCCATTTCGCCGACTTCCTGTGCAACTGCCTTGGTTAAACCGTTGATGGCATGTTTCGCCGCCGTATAGGGAGTGAGTACGGGTTTGCCATTCTTGCCTT
>JAQCAK010000271.1 GCA_027621895.1 Pseudomonadota bacterium
GGAGAACGTCACCAGCCTGGTGAGAACCGATGAGGCGGGTGTGGACGCGTCCCGGGTCTCCTCTGTGCCGGCGGTCAGGCGCGGGCTGTTTGATCTCCAGAAGAGTTTCCGGCAGCCACCCGGGCTGGTCGCTGACGGGCGTGATATGGGTACCGAGATATTCCCGGATGCGATCGTCAAGATCTACCTGACAGCCAGTGCCCAGGCGAGAGCGGAAAGGCGCTATAACCAGTTGATTGGTAAGGATATTAGTGTTAGCCTTCACGACCTTTTTCTGAGCATTCAGGCTCGTGACGAGCGCGACACCAATCGAAAGGTGTCACCGCTTCGACCCGCCGACGACGCTCACGTCATCGACAGTACCGATCTGGACATCAGCGATGTCCTGGAGCGAGTGCTGGAAATCGTGACTGAAAAGCTGGGCTGATCATCGGTTCCAACACCTGCCTCGCAGGACCGGTGCTCGTGCCCCAATATGAACAGACCCGCGATTGTTGGATTGCGGTACAGCCCGATGGCCTGTCAGCGATGCTTTCGCCAGCAGATCAAAGGGTTAATAAAACAGGGTGAAAGCCCGGGAACCAATCAATGAGTGAAAGTTTTGCAGAGCTTTTTGAACAAAGCCTACAGACGATCGACATGCAGAACGGTGCAATCATCACCGGTGTCGTCGTTGATATCGACAACGAATGGGTAACGGTACACGCCGGACTCAAATCCGAAGGGGTCATTCCCCGCAATCAGTTTCTCAATGAGAAAGGTGAGCTGGAGGTTGCCATTGGCGATACCGTCCAGGTTTCCATGGATGCGGTTGATGACGGTTTCGGTGAAACCCGACTCTCCAGGGAAAAGGCCAAGCGTGCCGAATCCTGGCAGATTCTTGAGAACGTTTACGACAAGAGCGAAACCATTTCCGGTGTGATCAGTGGCCGGGTCAAGGGTGGCTTTACTGTCGAGATCCGCGATATCCGCGCGTTCCTGCCGGGTTCGCTTGTCGATGTTCGTCCGCTGCGTGACAACGAGATGCTCGAAGGTCGCGAGATGGAGTTCAAGGTCATCAAGCTCGATCAGAAGCGTAACAACGTGGTGGTATCACGCCGCAGTGTCCTGGAGCAGGAAAACAGTGCAGAGCGCGAGGCGCTGCTGGAATCCCTGCAGGAAGGCCAGGAAATCAAGGGTCTCGTCAAGAACCTCACCGACTATGGTGCCTTCGTGGACCTCGGTGGTGTGGACGGCCTGCTGCACATTACGGACATGGCCTGGAAGCGCATCAAGCATCCGGGTGAAATCGTGGCAGTCGGTGATGAAATCGAAGTCAAGGTGCTGAAGTTCGACCGTGAGCGGAATCGTGTTTCTCTCGGCCTCAAGCAGCTGGGCGAAGATCCCTGGGTTGCAATCACCCAGCGTTATCCGGAAGGCACCAAGACCATGGCTCGTGTCACCAACCTCACCGATTACGGCTGTTTCGCTGAAATCGAGGAAGGCGTCGAGGGTCTGGTTCACGTTTCCGAGATGGACTGGACCAATCGCAACATCCACCCGAGCAAGGTCGTACAGGTTGGCGATGAGGTTCAGGTCATGATCCTTGATATTGACGAGGAGCGTCGTCGAATCTCCCTGGGTATCAAGCAGTGTCAGGGCAATCCCTGGGAAGAGTTTGCAGCACTTCACAACAAGGGCGACCGCATCCGTGGTTACATCAAGTCCATCACTGACTTCGGGATCTTCATTGGTCTCGACGGCAATATCGATGGTCTGGTGCACCTGTCGGACATCTCCTGGAACGAACCTGGTGAACAGGCAGTACGTAATTTCACCAAGGGTGACGAGATTGAAACCACGATCCTGTCGATTGACGCGGAACGTGAACGTATCTCCCTGGGTCTCAAGCAGATGGAAGAAGATCCCTTCAACAATTACGTGGCCGTCAATGAGCGTGGCGCGATTGTGAAAGGTGTCGTCAAGTCGGTGGATGCCAAACAGGCAACCCTCGAGATGGCCGATGAAGTGGAAGCATTCCTGAAGGCATCCGAGATCAGCATGGACCGTGTCGAAGACGCGCGAAATGCGATCAACGTGGGTGATGAGCTGGAAGTGAAGATCATTTCCGTGGATCGCAAGAATCGTGTACTGGGTGTTTCCATCAAGGCCAAGGACCTCGCTGACGAGGAACAGGCCGTGAAGGAACACAATGCGAAAAGTACCGAGGCTTCTGCGACCACGATTGGTGATCTGATCAAGCAGCAGATGGAGGGGTCCTCAGAGGGATCCTGACAGCCACAGGAAGTGTAGGCACATGACCAAGTCAGAGCTGATCGAGAAAATCGCAGCCGTGCAGACGCAGTTGTCGTCGAAAGATGTCGAACTGGCAGTCAAGATGATGCTGGATCACATGGCGGAGGCCCTCGCAGAGGGTGAGCGAATCGAGATTCGTGGCTTTGGCAGTTTTTCTCTCCACTACCGTGCACCGCGTCTTGGGCGAAACCCCAAGACCGGTGAAAAGGTAGAGCTGGCTGGAAAATTTGTGCCGCACTTCAAACCCGGCAAAGAACTGCGAGAGCGAGTCAACAAATCGCTCGAAACCGAACGGGGACAAACCGAACGGGGACAGTTTACTTAACTCAACGAGTTAAGTTAACTGTCCCCCTTTTGTCCCCCTTTTCGGTGTCCCCCTTACGGTGTTCCCTTTTCTTTGTCTTCCCACCCCATAACCCGCAAAATACGTTCCTGAAATGATTAATTCCTGGGTTCTGTGCAAATGAGCCTGGATCAAGAAGGGACCTGAACCAATGTCTGGCGTCAAAAAGTTGCTCACCTGGGTTTTCCTGATTCTTGTGGCAGCGATTGCCTTGCTGGCAGCAGCTGACAACAGCACGCCGGTCAGTTTGAAGTTTCTCGACTGGGAAACGGTTTCGCTGCCTGTTGCCTGGTGGATGCTGATGGCGTTCGTGGTCGGAGTGACCTTCGGCACGCTGCTCAATCTGGTATCCAACACGCGGCTGCGTATGAATGCCAGGCGTGCCAGGCAAGTCGCAGAAGGCCGTACCCGGGAACTGGATCAGGCCCGGGCAGAAGCGGTTCAGGCCGCAGAGTAGATCGCATGGACGACTGGTTGCTTTACGTGGTGATTGTCGCGTCTATCGGCATAGGCTGGTGGCTGGGTCGGCGCGAGCGCACGAAAGCCGCTGAAATGGTTGGCCCCAACTATTACGAGGGTTTGAATTACCTGCTCAATGAAGAACCTGACCGCGCGGTCTCGACCTTCATTGATAATCTCGAAGTCAATGCGGATACCCTTGAAACTCATCTTGCACTGGGTGGCCTGTTGCGTCGTCGCGGAGAGCTGGAAAAAGCCGTTATCGTTCACGAAAACATCCTTTCGAAAGCGAGTCTCTCCAAAAAAGATATGCAGGGCGTGCAGCTGGAACTGGCCCGCGACTATCTGCTCGCTGGCCTGCTGGACCGGGCTGAAGCCCTCTGTGTACAGCTTTCCAGCGAACCGGATACGTCTCGGGCCGATTCTGTCCGGCGTGAAAGCCTCAAGATTACGCTTGAAATTTATGAGCGTGAGAAAGAATGGCGCCAGGCGGTACAGGTCGCGAAGGAGCTTGCCACCGGAGATGAGGCCGAACGATACGAGAAGGCCATTTCCCACTACTACTGCGAAATGGCTGAGGAACAGCTGGAAGAGGGTAACCTGGAAGCGGCGCGTCAATCGGTACGCGAGGCGATCGGGCACGACGTCAACAACCCCCGTACCTCTCTGGTCCGGGGCAGAATTGACGTTCAGGAAGGTCAGTACGACCATGCGATTGCCGCACTGACCCGGATTCGTGACCAGGATCCGGTGTACGTGGCTGAATCACTGGAAACCCTCGAAAAGGCCTATCGACTGGATAATCGGCCGCAGGAAGAGCTGCGCAGCTACCTGACATCCTGCCTCGAAATTACACCTTCGATCTCTATCGTGCTGATGCTGGCCCGCAGTATCCGGGATGAAAAGGGGGATGAAGCTGTCGCCA
>JAQCAK010000272.1 GCA_027621895.1 Pseudomonadota bacterium
ACCAGCCGATAATCATATCCACCCAGTCACCAAAATGGGTCCAGCAGGCCGCGATCAGGGCAACAAGCACAATGACATTGATCGTGGTAGGAATGATCAGGTACTGGCGCAGTCCCGGACGTCGGATCAGCGCAAAACCATCAATAAAGCAGTCAATACCGGACAAGGGTTACACCGCCTGCAGGTAGTAGTCCCTGATCGGGAGAGCCCGAATACGGCGCCGGGTGATGCGGTAGATCGCATTGCAGACTGCGGGTGCAATAACCGGCGTCGCGGGTTCACCGAGACCACCCCACTTGTCACCCCCGGAATTCGCCCAGATGATGTTGATCTCCGGGGTTTCGTTCATGCGAAGCAGTTCGTAGGTATCCAGGTTATCTTCCAGGACTTTGCCGTTCTCAACAGTGAGCTTTCCGTAAAGCGCGGCAGTCAGGCCAAAAATGATACCGCCCTCAACCTGCTCTTCAGCTGTCAGCGGATTTACCAGGTTGCCACAATCAACGACCGCGGTGACCCGGTTGACCTTCATCGTACCGTCCGGGTTGACAGTGACCTCGGCCACCTGCGCGCACAGGGTGCCAAAACTTTCATGAATCGCCATGCCCATGGCAGAACCACGTGGCAGGCGCCTTTTGCCCCAACCGGTTTCTTTCTCCAGTACATCCAGCACATTCAGGTAATCCGGCCGGCCAGCCAGCAGTTTGCGGCGGTACTGGAGCGGGTCCGTGTCAGCAGCATGGGCCATCTCATCGATGAAGCATTCCATTGCCCAGGCATTGATGGAACTGCCAACAGATCGCCAGTACCAGCTGGTGAAATGCGTATTCTTGCGGGTGTGGGTAAAACGCCAGGCCGGGAACTGGTAAGGGTGGTTATGCAGCCCTTCTACAGAGCTGGCATCCACACCATCCACACTGCCGTAACGGTCGTAACGAATAGAGTGGGTCACTGAATGATTGGTAAACGCAACCAGGTTACCCTGGATATCGAATCCCGCCTTGAAGCGCAGGGCAGACATGGGCCGATAAGCGCCTGCCCGCATTTCTTCCTCCCGGGTCCAGATCATCTGCACCGGCCTGCCAACCTCCATCGCAATCCGGGTTGCTTCCTCGACGAAATCGCGATGGCTACGGCGACCGAAACCACCACCCAGGTAACAGTTGTGCAGGTAGATGGCGCTTTCCGGTTTGCCGGTCAGCTCTGCCACCACCTGAACCGCATACTCCGGATTCTGATGACCTACCCAGATATCGACCCGGTCTTCCTGGACGTGAACCGTGCAGTTCAAAGGCTCCATGGGCGCATGTGCCAGGTACGGCACATAGTAGTCGGACTCGATCGTCTTTTCGGAATAGTCCATCAGGTTGGTGATGTTACCCTGCTCGGAAATCAGTTCACCTTCCCGTTCAAACTCCTCGAAAAACGCCTGCTTAAAAGTGTTTGAAAACACTCTTTCAGCATGGGTATCGTCCCAGAAGACCGGCAATGCATCGGCTGCCTGCTTTGCATGCCAGAAGGTGTCTGCGACGACTGCCACCGCAGACTCCATGCGCACCGAGCGAATGACCCCCGGCATGTGACGGATCGCGTTATAGCGTGAGCTTCGAAGGCGACCACCCAGCACCGGGCAGTGCTTGACGGCGGCATAAACCATGCCGGGCACCCGCACGTCGATACTGTAGATGGCGCTGCCATCCACTTTTTCCGGGACATCCAGGCGCTGCGTCGGCAGGCCCAGGGTATTGAACTGCTCGGGCGTCTTGATAGCGATATTGGCGACGCTCACGCTGGATGCCAGACCCGCCACCTCGCCAAAACTGAAGGAGTCAGGACTCCCCTTGCGATAAATTCGGCCGTAGTCCGCATAGCACTCGGTCGGGCTGACCAGCCATTTCTCTGCGGCCGCCTTGATCAGCCGCTCACGAGCCTCTGCACCGGCCTGCTGGAGGTAAGGGCGCGAATGCTCGACTGCATTGCTGCCTGAAGTCTGCATGCGACCATAAACCTTGTTCTCTCGAACATGACGGTTCACATCGGCATATTCGACCCGAACCTTACGCCAGTCGGCTTCAAGTTCTTCAGCAACGATCATCGGCAGCGCCGTCATCACACCCTGCCCCATCTCCGACTGTGCGACTCGAATGACAATGGAATCATCCGGATTGATCGTCAGCCATGCGCTGATATCGGTGCCGCCCCCTTCCTGCTCCCAGGGCCGTGCTTTGCCGAGGGAGGGCATGGTGAAGCCCAGCATCAGGCCACCTGCAGCCGAGGCAGATGCCTTGATAAACTTCCTGCGGGACCAGACCGGCTGATTCGATGTCACGAGGCGCCCCGCTCATCCACAATTCTTTTGATGGCCCTGCGGATCCGGGGGTAGGTGCCACAACGACAGACGTTCTGCATCCGTTTATCAATGTCCTCATCGGTGGGACTGGTGATGTCGTTCAACAACGCGACAGCAGCCAGGATCTGCCCCGACTGGCAATAGCCACACTGGGGCACATCCTCATCAATCCAGGCCTGCTGCACAGGATGCAGCGCATCGCCCGCCAGACCTTCGATGGTCTGAATATCGTAACCTTCCGACTGGGAGACCGACGTCAGGCAGGACTTCACCGGATGGCCATTCATCAACACCGTGCAGGCACCACACTGACCGATACCGCATCCATACTTGGTACCGGTCAGATTGAGGTTGTCGCGCAACACCCACAAGAGTGGCGTTTCGGGTTCAATCTCGACACTGAACTCCTGCTTGTTGATTTTTAGCAAGGCCATCAGTTCAGCGACATCAGATTCGCTCGATGATCGTCGCTGTACCCATGCCACCACCCGTACACATGGCAATCAGGGCCGTGGTCTTGTCCTGTCGCTCCAGTTCATCAAGAACGGTCTGGATCAGCATGGGGCCGGTACCACCAATCGGGTGACCGAGTGCAATGGCGCCACCGCAGACGTTCAGCTTGTCGTCTGACACGCCCATTTCTTTCTGGAACTTCAGCACAACAGCGGCGAAGGCCTCATTGATTTCAAAAAGATCAATATCATCTTTGGTCATGCCCGCCTTCCTGAGACAGATTTCCGCCGCCGGCGCCGGTGCCGTCAACATGATGACCGGCTCGGTACCTGCGGTTGCGGTCATGACGATCCGCGCGCGGGGTTTCAGTCCGTGGGCTTTAGCGTAGTCCGGGGATGCCAGCAGGATCGCGCTCGCGCCATCAACCACGCCCGATGAGTTACCCGCGTGATGCACGTGCACCACCTCGCTGATCTGCGGGTAAACATCCTTGCAGATATCATCAAATGTCTTCACCTGCCCATCAAACAGGGTTTTGCCCATTTTTTCGAAACTGGGATTCAGACCCACCAGTGATTCCAGCGTCGTACCGGCCCGCGGATGCTCATCACGATCCAGCGCCAGCGAACCATCTTCACGATAGATGGGTACTATGGAGTTCTTGAAGCGGCCTTCCGCGATGGATACCTGAGCCCGCTCCTGGCTCTGCACCGCATAACGGTCACAGTCCTCACGGCTGAATCCCTCAATGGTCGCAATCAGGTCGGCAGAAATACCCTGGGGTACCAGCGGATACTGCTCAAACAGATGAGGATTATTGGCCGTAAAGCCGTCGGTATGGGTGGGGGAATAGCGGCTCATGGATTCAACACCACCACCAATCACCAGATCCTGGTGACCCGCCTGGATACCCATGGCGGCGAAGGTCACGGCCTGCTGGCCTGATCCGCAGAAGCGGTTCAGAGTGACCCCCGGGGCGGTTATGGGCCAGCCTGCATCCAGCGTTGCCATTCGGGCAATGTCCATGGCATGGTCACCACTGCCCGCTGCACAGCCGGCAATCACATCTTCCACATCAGCGGGGTCGAATCCGACTTTCTCCTGAAGGCCGTTGAGCACCTGCGCCATGATACGCTGCGGGTGAATTTCACTCAGACTGCCAACTCCAGGCTTGCCTCTGCCGCGAGGTGAACGAACACCATCAATTATCCA
>JAQCAK010000273.1 GCA_027621895.1 Pseudomonadota bacterium
TTTGCCAGTTCGGCATGATCGGTAATGTCGACGACCCTGGTGGCCTCAAACCCTTTGCTGGCAAACACGCTGATGGCGCTGTCCAGCAGTGCACTGCGCGTTCTCTCGCGCTTCTTCTTGCCGGCTGTCTGTTCTCGGAAGAGGTGGTGATTCGTTGATAACACGCTGATACCCGCTGTGATTCCAGCAATAATCTATCTGCCAGATTGACAATAGGCAAGTTATTTGAGAATAATCTCAATATTGAGGAATAGCTCATAAAATGAGAAGGCCCCGCGTGCAACCATCCAACACATCTCCGCAGGTATTGATCGTCGGCGCTGGCCCTGTGGGTCAGCTGGCAGCACTGCTGCTGTCGCACCATGGCATCAAATCGGTGCTGATTGATAAACGTCTGACAACGCTCAGTGCACCCAAGGCGCACGCGATCAACGCCAGAACGCTTGAAATCTGCGACAGCATTGGTATCAGCGCCGAGCGGCTTCGCCAACTCGGGGCGAGTGCCAACGACGGCGGGAACGTCAGGTTTGTCAGCACGCTGACAGGTATCGAGTTTGGTGCTCTTCCCTACGAACGTCAGGATGAGGGGGCACTGGCTTATACACCCTTCCCGCTGAGTAACATTCCGCAGCCTGTATTCGAAGAGACGCTGGCAGATCATGTCCGTGCTGATCCCATGATCGATTTCCGGCGAGGCGTGGAATGCCTGTCGTTGCATGATGCGGGTGATCACGTTGACGCGTCTCTTGTCAGCCTGGATACAGGCGAGTCAGACACGGCCTGTTTCGACTACGCGATTGCAGCGGACGGCGCGGGATCCAGGATCCGGCAGTCCCTGGACATTGATATGGAAGGTCCCGAGGCGCTGTCGAACTACCTCATGATTCATTTCTCCGCTGACCTTCGACCATTGACCCAGGGCCGGCGCGGTGTCCTCTATTTCCTGTTTGAACCCGGGGTCAACGGTACGCTGATCGCCTATGATCATTCGAAAACCTGGGTGCTGATGCATCCCTGGGATCCTGCCAGCGAGCGTCGAGAGGACTACGATGACGAACGCTGCCTGGCGCTGATCGAAAAAGCAGTGGGTCATCCGCTACCGGAGACGACTGTCGAGAACGTCAGTCCCTGGACCATGTCAGCCCAGGTCGCAGAAGAATATCGAAAGGGCCGGATCTTCCTGGCGGGAGATGCGGCGCACCGGATACCTCCCGCAGGCGGACTCGGTATCAATTCCGGAGCAGGCGATGTGCAGAATCTCACCTGGAAACTGGCTTCAGTAATGCGCGGCGAAGCTGGTGAGGCCCTATTGGACACCTGCGCGGTAGAACGCCAGCCGGTTGCCCGTAACAACAATGAACAGAGCCTCCACAACGCCATGAAGATCTTTGACCTGATGACTGCACTGCACGGAGTCGATCCGGACAAGTCGGCGGAGCGCTACGCCGTGGTGGCCCAGGACCCGGGCAGATTTCCGGAGGTGGCGGCGGCCGTCGAAGCACAGAAGCCCCATTTCGACAGCTTTGACCTGCAGCTCGGTTATCGATATGCCAGTTCGGCGATCTTTGAGCCGGTACCGATACCTGCTATCGAGAATGTCTCAGACTACCGGCCATCCTGGGATGCCGGGGCACATTTTCCCCATTTGTGGGTCACCCGGCAGGGTAAGACACAGCCGCTGCAGGCATGTCTCCCTGCCGACGGGTTTACGTTACTTGCTGGCTCTTCTGCTGATTCTCTG
Organism: Pseudomonadota bacterium; assembly: GCA_027621895.1. Classification (GTDB taxonomy): domain Bacteria; phylum Pseudomonadota; class Gammaproteobacteria; order Pseudomonadales; family Azotimanducaceae; genus UBA9659. The sequence continues at coordinate 1,742 of JAQCAK010000273.1, forward strand.
GCAGATGATTCGGTGATTACTCAGGTGAGATTCGGCACCGACTTTGAATATTACAAAAGCTGGCAGGACCTCACCGGCTTGCCGGATAGCGGGGCGGTGCTGATTCGGCCCGATGGTCATATTGCCGCCAGGTTCGACCGAGTTGAGCCAGGCAAGGTCGATACCGTAATGGCCAGCATACTGGCGCGGGGTGCTTGACATGGATCTTGGACTGAAAGGAAAGCAAGCGATCGTCTGCGCATCGTCCCGCGGGCTCGGCAAAGCCTGTGCCCTGTCACTGGCCGGGGAGGGCGCGGATGTGGTGATCAATGGGCTGCACCAGGACCGCCTGGATGCTGCAAGGGCAGAGATTGAATCCCTGGGTGGTGGCAGGGTGACAGCCGTGCTGGCAGACATCAACACCGAAGCAGGCCGGCGTGAACTGATTGCCGCCTGCCCGGAAGCCGACATCCTGGTGAACAACAACGAGGGTCCGCCGCCAGGGCAGTTTGCAAACTGGCAGCGCAAGGATTTCGAAGCGGCGATAGATGCCAACTTCATGGCACCGGTGTTTATGATTCAGGCTCTGGTTGAAGGCATGAAAGCCCGGCGGTTTGGTCGCATCGTCAACATCACGTCTGCCATGGTGAAGTCGCCGCGGGCACCCATGGGTTTGTCGACGTCGGCTCGCTCAGCGCTGACGGCACTCTGCAAGGGGTTGTCTGTCGAGGTGGCTCCTTTCAACGTCACCATCAACAACCTGCTGCCCGAGCGCTTTGACACGGATCGCCAGCAGTTCATGGCCGAGCTTGCGATGAAGATCAAGGGAATATCGCAGGAAGAGGCTGTCGCGGAAATTCATGAGTCCATCGCTGCGAAACGCATGGGGGAACCTGCCGAGTTTGGCGATACCTGCGCTTTCCTTTGCAGCGCCCAGGCTGGATACATCTCTGGCCAGAACCTGCAGCTGGATGGTGGTTCCTACAGCGGTCTGATCTAGGAGTTTAAATGATGAAAATAATTGCGATTGGCGTGGTTGCGCTCTTGCTGGCATTCGTGGGCCTCAGCTACTACGTATCACAGCCTGTTGTGGAGGGAACGCGCGGCACATTCACGCCCCGGATTGCTGGGACTGCAGAGGCATTGACCTTCGCGCGATCAGCCCGCGGCCTGATACTGGTGACTCGCCACGAGGGGGATGCGCTTATCGGCACCAACCTGACCAGCGTATTCGGTGACCGGGCAACCAGGGATCTGATCTCGATTGCCGCTGAACTCGACACTGCGCAACTGGTGGAGCTGCAGGACGGCGAGGAACGATTCCCGCTCGATGAACTGGTGCTGCCAATCGGCTATACCTACCCCTCTATCGCGGCGGGTACCAACTTCAAGGAGCATGCCGAGGAAGTGCTCTCGGATGATCCGCCGTTTCTTTTTCCCAAGCTGGTGCAGCCTGGTGAATGGAATGACCCGGTGCCGTTTCTTTCGCGCCTGGATTACGAGGCCGAGCTGTGCATGTTTCCGCTGGCGGATATTGATGATCCCGATTCTTTGCCGGATTTCGGCCTGGTCCTGTGCAATGATTTCACCGACCGGTGGACCCTGGTGACGAAGCTGGATCTCGGTGAGCCGCTGGGACAGACTGGTTTTCCGTCCGGCAAAGGCTGTGAGCGGTGCTTTCCAACCGGGTACCTGGTGGTCATCCCCCGGTCACCGTCTTTCTACCTGTCGCTGGCCTTCTCACTCTACGTGAATGACGAACTCAGGCAGCAGTTCAACATGAAAGACATCATCCTGCCGATCCAAGACATCGTCGCCGAGGCATTCAGGAACGAGACATCGGTTTACCACAAGGGCGACGAACAACTGTCGCTGCTGCCGTCGGGCAATATTCCCAGGGGCACCCTGATCCTGACGGGCACCGCCGGCGGAGTCATCTTCAAGCCTGCCAACATCTGTAACCAGGCATTCTATCTGCAGCCGGGTGATGTGATCCGGACAGAGGCCGGCTACCTGGGCCATCTTGAGAATGTCGTCGAGGCTGACTGAATGAAGCTGGCTGCGCTCACGCTGCTGCTGCTCACGGCGAGCGTCTGGGCACAGTCATCCAATATCGTGTTGATCGTCGCCAAGACAGATTTTTTGTTTGGCTTTTTCCAATATGTCGATTATTCTCGACATATGGAAATTACACAGGCTACAGATGCACTGTCTGCGCTGGCCCAGGAGAGCCGTCTCGCTGCGTTTCGGCTGCTTGTGAAGGCAGGCCGTGAAGGGCTCCCCGCGGGCG
>JAQCAK010000274.1 GCA_027621895.1 Pseudomonadota bacterium
TCTCCCGTGGCCATATCAATGGCAGTCAGTGCCTGGAAACCATCATCTCCCCGAACAATGGAAGTGACAAAGACCTCGTCACAGCTGGTGCAGCCGGGATACTTCTGCAGGCGATCATAAAGAGTCTGCATTTCAAAGAAACCGGTCTTGTCGCCGGCCATGGTCGCCCGAGGATAACTGTGTCCGCCGAAATCCCGTTGTTGGATACGGCCATCTTCCCGACGGGACCAGGGCAGCCCCCATTTATCCAGCAAACGGATTTCAGCAGGGGCCCGTTCCACAAAACGGAACACGGCATCCTGGTCTGCCAGAAAATCAGAACCTCGAACGGTATCCCAGGCATGCAGGTCGAGGCTGTCGCCCTCGTCTTCCCTGAGCACGGCTGCCGTGCCCCCCTGGGCACACACCGAATGCGCACGCATGGTCTGAACCTTTCCCACCAGGCAGATATCCGCCTTGCCTTCTGTCTCTTCTGCGATCTGCAGGGCCGCTCGAAGTCCGGCCAGGCCCGTGCCCAGGATCAGTACGTCATGGGTTCTCACTTCAGTCATAGTCCGGTCTGCCTACTGGTCATCACGGTTTGCGTGTACCGAGTGACAGTTTACGCAATGGTATTGTCGATCCGCCTTGCCCTTATCCCAGGGATGGGGTGCGCCACCGTGACACTGCTTGCAGGCAGCAATCGCGGCGGGTCCCACGGAAGTCCCCGGATTCATGATGTGCCTGGCATTCATCGACAGGGTATGTCTTCGGCCAGGACCGTGACAGGTTTCACAGCCCCGGGGTTCCCCGGCAAGCACGGATGCATGGACATTGCCTGCAAAACTCGCGGTGGCTTCAACATGACAGGCCTCGCAGTAACGATTACCCGCGAAATCTGAAGCGTCAGGTGCTTCCGCGAGGCAGGCAGGCGTCACACAGCTGAAAAGCAGTAGCAGTGTCACGGTCAAAGCACTGGTGATTCTCTCACTCATCGATCTTCCGTCATCAATGCATCCACAATAGTAGCGATTGTCAGACATGAAAAGACTGGGCCAGATCAAATAATGCACCTTTTGTGAGCCGAACCCCAGCCGGAATCCCGGAAGACCAACCGGTCCGCAAACAAACACTTTGATCGTCTATCTTTAGCAAAGTATCTTTGGGGTAACTGCAAACCGATAAGGAAAGAAATCATGGCATTAACGGGACATTGCCTTTGCGGCGCTGTGACTTACGAGTTCCCCAACCCACCGGCGATGTACGGTGTCTGTCACTGCAAGAATTGCCAGCGCCAGGCAGGTTCCGCATTCTCCACCCTGGCGGGGGTGCCGAAAGCGGAACTGAAGATCACTGGCACACCGAAATTGTACAGGGACGGTGACACGGACAGTGGCAACACTGTTGAACGCTATTTCTGCGGCGACTGCGGTTCCCCGATCTACTCCGCGATCCCGGGCCAGCCCGATATGGCCTTCCTGAAAACCGGCACCATGGACGACACGTCAGGGTTCGCGCCGATGTTTCATGTCTGGTGCAGCACCAGGCAGGACTGGGTCAGCCTGGACGATGGCGTTCCGCAGATGGAGAAGCAGAGCTAGGCAAGGTTCCTAGATCAGCAGTGCCACAATAACGAACACCGCCAGGCCGGCACCGCTCGTCAAAGCGGTAGCCTGGCGCAGGTTCACCGCGGACAATCCCAACCAGAGTCCACTGAGCAGCACCAGCACCAGCCCAACTGCCATGACCTTCTGCAGATCCTTGAACAGCAGGGGCCCATGGCCCATGTGCAGCTCGATCATGGATTTCTGGAGATCCGGCTCCATACGGCTGATCGTTACCTCGTTGGCCAATACCACGAGTTCGTAGTGATCCCTCGAGGTGGGTCGAGTCGTCAGGCGGTTCCCGTTAATCTTGAGATACTCAAAATCGTGTTCAATACCATTCGAGACCAGGAGCTGTCGGACATCATCCTCAAGCGAGGACGCATCAAGATCGATTGCTGATGATTTCACGCCGGTGACAGGCGTCACGTTGAGCTCACCTTTTACCCCGATGAGATAGAGACCGCCCGATACTGCCATCATCAAAAAAATCGGCGCAAAAAACGCCGCGGTAAACAGATGAATCCTGACCCAGTACTTACGCATGACGTGTCTTCCTTCCTCAAAAAAAAGGGCAGCACGATGGCTGCCCTTTACACAACAACATCTACAACAACATGCTGTAGCCTAGTACGTAAAACGGTACTGCAGCAACAGCGTTCGGCCCAGTGGCGTGTTGATACCAGCATCCAGGTTATTGGGAGATGAGGTATCAGCCGCGATTCTGCCAGGGATGGACTGACCGGAAACGCCATAGATCTCGTCGCTCAGATTGCGTCCGATAACGCTGACCTTGTGACGTTCATCAGCCGTGTACAGACTCAGCGACGCATCATACAGCCAGAAACTGCCCTGCTCGTAAGGGTTCAGGGTGTCAGTCAGACCATAACCGTCATTATACCGTGCATCAGCTGAAAGACTCATCCTCAGCGAGTCGCCGACAGAAAAGTCGTAGGTGGTGCCTACAAATCCGGCGATCTCGGCGTTGTTTCGCAACTCTTCACCCTTCAGGTTTTCACCCGTCGCGTTGAAGAAATCGTCCGTGTACTCCGTGCTGGTAAAGGCCCAGGCACTGCGAACGCTCAGGCCGTCGACATCTGTCTGCCAGAGCATATCGAACTCGAAGCCCTTGGTTTCAAGCGCAGACGCGTTGAACGTGCTGTACTGGATCACGGTGGAATCAAACAGCTGCACCTGCAGATCTGAATACTCATAGCTGAACAGCGTGGCATTCAGCCGCATGCTGCCAGCAAGCAGATCAGCCTTCATGCCCAGTTCACCACCTTTTGCCTCTTCCGAATCATAGATCAGGAAATCAAACCCATTAAAAGTGGGTGAATTGGGATTCAATGCGGCAGTTGGCAGGGCGCTGTTGTCGATACCGCCAGACTTAAAGCCTTCCTTATAGGCTGCAAAAACGCTGATGTCGTCCGAAACATCGTAACGTATGGCAACTTCAGGCGAGACATTTGTATCGTCGAACTTCAGGCCCGTAATCAGCGGTGGCGCACCGAAACCAAACAGCGCAGCAGCTGCGTGCAGGTAAGGGACCCGAATCTGTCCGTCCTTCTCTTCATCCGTGTAACGAGCACCGAATGTCAACTCCGTGCGATCGTTGATATCCCAGTTGAAAGACACAAAGTAGGACATCACTTTGGTGTCTGTCAGATGGGTTTTCACATAATCGAATTCATTTCCAGTGACAGGATCAGGTCCAATGATGACCGCATTGGGATCACCACCGACGCTCGCATAGGCAGGGCCAAAGATATTCGGCATAACACCCAGGTTAAACGCGTACTGGTAGGCACTGAACAGCTGCTCGATATCCTGGTAGTAAAGCCCGGCCTGGAAATTGAGCGGACCGTCGTAGTTACTCGCAAGCCGGAATTCCTGGGACAGGCTTTCGTACTCGTTATTATGCAGGCCACCAAATACCGAGGCACCGCCGCTGTAGTCATCCAGCTCCCAGTGACTCAGGTCTACCCAGCCAGTAACTGAGGTCAGGGAAAGCGTGTCGCTGATATCCCAGTCGAGCTGCAGCGACAGGAAATCAGTTTCCTGCTCCAGCCCCTGCTTGCCGTCATCAAAACCTTTCGGCAGACCAGCACGAAGACCCGGATTCAGATAGGTGCGGTTGTTTTTACCGTTGAGCTTGCAGTCATCTACCGCCTGGAAGGTCGCGAACGGAGCACTTGCAGAAGGCACCCCTGTCGCCTGAGGTGTGCCATCCGGGCACAGGTTCTCACTCCACATGATGCCACCATCACTCTCGTACTCCGAGTAGCTGTACTTCATTTTTGCAGTGAAGTTATCGGTGGGTTCCCAGACCAGCGTCAACCGGGCATTCAGTGACTCGTCGCCAAACCATTCTTCTGCACCGTACACCGATGCCACCGGGCTGTTGTCATAG
>JAQCAK010000275.1 GCA_027621895.1 Pseudomonadota bacterium
GGTTGACCGCAGCGGTGAGCACGACCTTGCCGGGTTGCGCGCGTTGCAGGACTGGTTCCTTAAGTATGAACTGCAGGCGGTGGAGGGCGTATCAGAAGTCGCCACCGTTGGTGGCATGGTGCGCCAGTACCAGGTTGAGGTCGATCCCCAGAAGCTGCGTGCCTATGGGGTTTCGCTGGCGCAGGTGCAGGCAGCGATCCAGCGTGGTAACCAGGAAACCGGGGCATCTGTCATTGAACAGGCGGAAGCAGAGTACCTGATCCGGGTGAATGGTTACATCGAGAAGCGCGAGGACCTGCTGAATCTGCCGTTGGTCACGGGCAAAAGCGCGCCCGCCCTGGAAGGCACGCCGTTGCTGCTTCGCCAGGTGGCTGATGTCCGCCTCGGGCCACAGATGCGACGCGGTATTGCGGAGCTCAATGGTGAGGGGGAAACGGTCGGCGGTATCGTCGTGATGAGGTTTGGTGAGAACGCGGCCCAGACCATTGCGCGGGTGAAACAGAAACTCGATGAACTTGGCCCGGGTTTGCCTGACGGTGTTGAGATTGTGCCGGTCTATGACCGCAGCCAGCTGATTAACCGGGCGGTGTACAATCTTGTTGAAAAGCTGATCGAGGAGATGATCGTGGTCAGCCTGATCTGCGTGCTGTTCCTCTACCACCTCCGCTCGAGCCTGGTTGTCATTATTTCCCTGCCCATCGGCGTGATGACTGCATTGCTGGTCATGCATCTGCAGGGCATGAACGCCAACATCATGTCCCTTGGCGGTATTGCCATTGCCATCGGTGCCATGGTTGATGGTGCCATTGTAATGGTCGAGAACCTGCACAAGCGGCTGGAGAACGCACCGCCGGAAGATGATAACGCCCGCTGGGAAAGCGTCAGGGCGGCGGCCAGGCGGGTTGGTCCCGCACTGTTTTTCAGTCTGCTGATTATCTCGGTCAGCTTTGCCCCGGTGTTTGCGCTGCAGGCGCAGGAGGGGCGGATGTTTACCCCGCTGGCCTACACCAAAACCTACGCCATGGCTGCCGCCGCGATACTGACGATTACCCTGGTGCCGGTTCTCATGGGCTACTGTGTTCGGGGTCGCATCCGGCCGGAGGGGGACAATCCCCTTAACCGTTTGCTGAATGCACTTTACCTGCCGGCACTGCGTGGGGTATTGCGTCATCCGAAGACCACGGTCGTAGTGGCCGTGCTGGTTACGCTGGTCGGTCTCTGGCCGCTTTCCCGGCTCGGGTCCGAATTCATGCCACCCCTGGACGAGGGTGACCTGATGTATATGCCCACAACCTATCCCGGCGTTTCGATCGGCAAGGCCCGGGAGATTCTGCAGCAGACGGACAAGCTGATTCGGAGCGTACCGGAAGTCAGTAATGTGTTCGGCAAGATTGGCCGGGCTGAAACGGCAACGGACCCGGCGCCCCTGACGATGATTGAAACCTTTGTCCAGCTGAAGCCGCGCAGCGAGTGGCGCGAGGGCATGACCACCGCCGACCTGATCGAGGAATTGAATGCGCGGATCAACATGCCAGGCCTGACCAACGCCTGGGTGATGCCAATCAAGACCCGCATCGACATGCTGGCAACGGGCATCAAGACACCGGTCGGTATCAAGGTAGCCGGGCCGGATCTGTCGGTCATTCAGTCGATTGGTGAACAACTGGAGTCGATCCTGAAACCGGTGCCGGGGACGGTATCTGTCTATTCCGAGAGGGTGTCCGGGGGGCGGTATATCGATATCGACATCAATCGTGAGGCGGCTGCCCGATACGGTCTGAATATCGCGGATCTCCAGCAGGTGATCGCCATGGCCGTGGGGGGCAGGCATCTCGGCGAGAGCGTTGAAGGCCGCGAGCGTTACCCGATCAATGTTCGCTATCCCCAGGCCTACCGCGATTCCCCGGAAGCCCTGCGCCGACTGCCCATCGTGTCCCCTGCTGGGCAGGAGATCACCCTGGGTGCGGTGGCTGATATCCGCATTTCGGATGGCCCCCCCGGGATCAAGAGTGAGAATGCCCGCCTCAACGGCTGGACCTTTATCGATATCGAGGATGTGGACGTGGGTACCTATGTTGGCAATGCCCGGGCACGGGTTGAGCAATCACTGACCCTGCCGCCTGGCTACTCCCTGACCTGGTCCGGCCAGTATGAATACATGGAACGCGCCAGTGCCAGGCTGTCCCTGCTGGTGCCGGTGACGCTGGCGATTATCATTGTGCTGCTGTTTGCGAATTTCCGCCGGATCCAGGAAGTCCTGATCATCCTGGTGTCCCTGCCGCTCAGTGCGGTCGGTGGTATCTGGCTGCTTTACCTCAATGATTACCACCTGTCCGTTGCGGTGGGCGTCGGGTTCATTGCCCTGGCCGGGGTTGCCGTTGAAATCGGCGTGATTCTGCTCGTGTACCTGAACGAGGCACTGGCGGCAGCCCGGGAGTCAGGGCAACCCCTGACCCTGGAGCGGCTCAAAGCCGTTGTGCTGGACGGGGCAGGGCGGCGCATTCGCCCGGTGGTCATGACAGTGACCGCCACCATTGCCGGTCTGCTGCCGCTGTTGTCTGCGTCCGGTACGGGATCAGAAATGATGACACGCATGGCCGCGCCGATGGTCGGGGGCATGGTGACCGCTTTTATCCTGACCATGCTGGTGATACCCGCGATCTTCCTGCTCTGGCAATCGCGCCAGCTGCAGGACGGGACGGCCGAACCTGCTGGAATTGCCGGCATTCCAGATGCGAATAGCTGAGCGGTGACAACATGCTAGAATTGCCGCGTTTTTCAGGCACCTATCGCTTTTTTGGGAGATCCAAGTGGCAAGAAATTTATTCCAGAAAGTCTGGGACGATCACGTCGTCAGGCAGTTAGACAGTGGACAGTACCAGGTATTCATGGCGCTGCACCTGATTCACGAGGTGACCAGCCCGCAGGCCTTTGGCATGCTGAAAGACAAGGGCCTGAAGGTTGCCTATCCGTCGCGGACCTTCGCGACGGTGGACCACATCATTCCGACGGATAACCAGTCCAGGCCGCTGCGGGACGACATGGCGGAAAAGATGATCCAGGTGCTGAGCGACGCGACCAGCGAACAGGGCATCGAGTTTTTCCCGCCGGAATCAGGCTCTCAGGGCATCGTACACGTGGTGGGCCCGGAGCTGGGCCTGACCCAGCCCGGCATGACGATCTGCTGCGGTGATTCCCACACGGCAACTCACGGCGCATTCGGCTGTATTGCGCTGGGTATCGGCACCAGCCAGGTACGGGATGTGCTGGCCAGCCAGACACTGGCCATGGACCCGCTGAAGGTCCGTCGCATCCGTGTTGAAGGTAAACTGTCCCTGGGAGTAACTGCCAAGGACGTGATCCTGCACATCATCCGTTTGCTGGGCGTAAACGGTGGTGTGGGCTATGCCTACGAGTATGCGGGTTCCGTGATCGAGCAGATGAGCATGGAAGAACGCATGACTGTCTGCAACATGAGTATTGAGGGCGGTGCGCGCTGTGGTTACATCAACCCGGACGAGACTACCTTTGAATTTCTGAAAGGCCGTGAGCGGGTGCCTTCAGGTGCCGATTTTGACGCGGCAGTTGAAAAGTGGCGATCCTATGCCAGCGACCCGGACGCGACCTACGACGATGAAGTGGTGATTGATGCCGCGGATATCCATCCCACGGTGACCTGGGGCGTGACCCCTGCCCAGGCAATCTTCATCGAGGAGTCGGTACCGAATCCTGACAAGGTCGAGGGTCTGGAGAAAAACCTGATTAAAGATGCACTCAGCTACATGAAGCTGGAAGCGGACACACCCATCAAGGGCACGAAGATCGATGTGGCATTTATTGGCAGCTGCACCAACGGCCGGTTAAGTGACTTCCAGGCGGTCGCCGCGGTCATCAAGGGCAGGAAAGTCGCCGAGGGCGTCAGGGCGATTGCGGTTCCCGGGTCCGAAAAAGTCGACAAGGCTGCCCGTGAGATCGGGCTTCACAAGGTT
>JAQCAK010000276.1 GCA_027621895.1 Pseudomonadota bacterium
CGCGGCTTTCGCTTTCAGTCTTCTGAGACCCGCGACCCACCCGGCCTGAATGTCATTAAGCTCACTCTCACCAGGCTGGGGATCACGGGATCGACCATAAAGGGGCCCCACATCATCACCGGGAGAGCCTGCTGCCAGTCGATTGGAGAGATAGTGATTAAACAGTGCCGAACGCGCGGCGGATATCAGCATACCCCGGTCTCCCCGGACCCGCTCGCCCCTGCGCAGCAGACGGTCCGCTGCCTCAAGGTTCTGATCGTCCCGGCCGAAGCGCTGTGCACCAAAGTAATTGGGAAACCCCTCTTCAGCGAGCCTCGACAACCGCATTTCCAGTGCTGCCCGCTGGGTGGGATCGTGCGCATCCATTCTCACCAGCAGTTCAAAACGGTTCCCCGCCAGATCACCCGGCCGCAGCTTGCCTCCATGCCGTGTCGCCTGCTTCAACTGTACGCCTTCAGCGCTGAACTGCGCCCAGTCAGGATCAGGCTGCCCGGGCAGGTAGCAGCTGAACCACTGAGTGGTGATCGCATGGCGGTCCTTTCGGCCCGCATAGCCAACGTCCATTTCCCGGATTCCCGCAAATTCTGCAATTCGCCAGGCCACCCAGCTGGTATTGGCATTGCGTTTTTCAACCTGCAGGTAAGCGTGTTCCCCTTCCCCGGAGGGTTGGAAACCCAGGTCTTCGATCACGACAAAATCTTCAGGCTGCTTGCGGATCTGACCGGACAACCGCGGTTTTCCCTGCAGCCAGCGGAGCGGTGCCTGTTCTTTGTCGCAGAAATATCCGGGAGCAGGTGCCATGAATCAGTCGACCAGCAGGAAGAATGTTTCTCCCTTCTTGATCAGACCCAGTTCGCTCCTCGCGATATCCTCCACCGCATCCAGCCCTTCTTTAAGGTCAACGGTTTCTGCTTTCAAAACCTGGTTTCGCTGGCGCTTGCTTTCATTCTCTGCGGTCTGTCTCTCTACCTGTACTTTCAGCCCGTTGACGTGAGCGAAGCTGCCCTGCCCGACCCATAGCCGGAACTGCAGGCCCGTGATGGCCAGCAGTACAACAACTATGAATACTCGATAGGGCGTAATCATCGGCGAAATTCGGCAAGTCCCTTGTAGATGGCTGCACTGTGGTCTTCTATTCTCAGCAAGCGGTTGTACTTTGCAACCCTGTCAGAGCGGCACAGTGATCCGGTTTTGATCTGCCCCGCCGCGGTGGCTACCGCGAGGTCAGCAATCGTCGTGTCTTCGGTCTCGCCACTGCGATGCGACATGACCGTTGTATAGCCGGCTTCTTTCGCCAGGTGCATGGCTTCCAGGGTTTCCGTCAGGGAACCAATCTGGTTAACCTTGATCAGGATCGAGTTGGCAATCTGCTTGTCGATACCCTGTTTCAGTATCCCCGGATTGGTAACAAACAGGTCATCGCCCACCAGCTGGATCCGGTTGCCCAGCTTCCGGGTCAGGTAGGCCCAGCCATCCCAGTCACTTTCATCCAGGCCATCCTCGATGGACAGGATAGGATATCGATCAACAAGGTCTGCGAGATAGTCAGAGAACTCTTCAGAGGTAAAAGTCTTGTCCTCGCCTGAAAGGACATACCGGCCGCCACGGTAAAACTCGGAGGCCGCACAGTCGAGCGCCAGGTGAACGTTTTCACCGGCCTTGTATCCAGCCCGGTCAATGGACTCCATGATGGCCTCAAGCGCCGCCTCGTTGCTGGGCAGGTTCGGCGCGAAGCCGCCCTCGTCTCCCACGGCAGTGCTCAGCCCCTGGCTGGATAACACTGATTTGAGAGTATGAAATATCTCTGCGCCACAGCGCAGCGCTTCCGCAAAGTTTTCAGCACCCGTGGGCTGGATCATGAACTCCTGGATATCCACATTGTTATCCGCGTGCTCACCACCATTTAAGATGTTCATCATGGGCACCGGCATGCTGTAGCGCCCGGGTGATCCATCAAGTTCCGCCAGGTATTCGTAGAGCTTCCGGCCCTTGGCCGCTGCCGCTGCAGTGGCAAGCGATACCGCGAGAATCGCGTTGGCACCCAGAACGCCCTTGTTCTCGGTCCCGTCCATGTCAATCATCATGCGATCGAGATCAGCCTGGGCCTCGGCCTCTCGACCAATCAGCTGCTCTCGAATTCGCGTGTTGATATTTTCGACCGCCTTCAGGACACCCTTGCCCAGATAGCGACTCTTGTCTCCATCACGCAGCTCCAGGGCTTCTCTCGAACCCGTCGATGCACCACTGGGAACGCACGCTGAACCGGTGAACCCGCCTTCAACTTCAACCTCGGCTTCGACGGTCGGATTGCCCCTGGAATCGAGGATTTCACGGGCACGGATATCAGTAATTTCCATGGGCTTCTCTAACTCAACTTCCGAACAATGAATTTCAACTGAACCCGGGTTTTACGACCCGGTCAATCTGCTGAAGCGTCTCCAGCAGTTCCCTGATCTGGTGCATCGGCCAGCTGTTCGGGCCATCAGACATCGCTTTCTCGGGATCAGGATGGGTTTCCATAAACAGACCATGAACCCCAGCCGCTACCGCAGCCCGGGCCAGTACGGGCACCATTTCACGCTGTCCACCGGAAGATGTCCCCTGGCCGCCTGGCAACTGGACGCTGTGGGTGGCGTCGTACACAACCGGGCAGCCAATTTCGCGCATCACTGCCAGGGATCTCATATCCGATACCAGGTTGTTGTATCCGAAACTGGCGCCGCGTTCGCAGGCCATGATGTCCGTGTTACCCGTCGCCCTGGCCTTGGCAATGACGTGCTGCATATCCCAGGGTGCAAGAAACTGGCCTTTCTTGATATTAACCGGCAGCCCCTGGGAGGCGACCTTCTGGATAAAGTTGGTCTGGCGACAGAGAAACGCCGGCGTCTGCAGGACCGAAACCACAGCCGACACCTCGTTCAGCGGCGTATCTTCATGGACATCGGTGAGCACCGGGACACCAATCGCCTGCTTAACGGCTTCCAGCACCCTGAGTCCTTCCTCAATACCGGGTCCGCGAAAGCTGTCATGGGAGGAACGGTTGGCCTTGTCGAAAGAGGATTTGTAAATGAAGGGGATACCAAGACTTTCGCAGGTTTCCTTGAGGTAGCCTGCCGTATCCATGGCAAGTGCTTCAGATTCAATGACGCAGGGGCCAGCGATCAGAAAAAAGGGTGAGGTGTCTGTGATTTCGTGACCGCAGAGGTTCATGGCTGTTGTCTGTCCCGGATTGATTGGTATCTGTCTACCCGGCTGACTTGTGCGCCAGGGCAGCCTCCACGAAACTCTTGAACAGGGGATGGCCGTCCCTGGGTGACGAGGTGAATTCCGGATGGAACTGGCAGGCCACAAACCACGGGTGATCTCTGTATTCTATCACCTCGACCAGTGAGTCATCTGCACTTTTGCCCGCAACCCGCATGCCGGCGGCTTCCAGCTCCGGCAGGTACTTGTTGTTGACCTCATAGCGATGCCGGTGTCGTTCCTTGATCTGTTTATCGCCGTAGATCCGGGCTGTCAGGGAATCACAGGACAAGTGACAGACCTGCTCACCCATTCTCATGGTACCGCCCAGGTCTGAGGCCTCATCCCGAATCTCTGTCTGGCCTGCTTCATTCACCCATTCAGTGATCAGGCCGATGACAGGATAAGGGGTTCCAGGATCGTTCTCCGTGGTGTTAGCGCCTTCGAGACCCGCCAGATTTCGGGCAATATCAATCACCGCTGCATGCAACCCGTAACAGATGCCGAGGTAGGGAATCCTGTTTTCACGGGCATAGCGAGCAGCCGCGATCTTGCCTTCGAATCCCCGCTCGCCAAACCCGCCTGGAACCAGGATCGCATCGGCACCCTCCAGCAGGCCGACGCCCTGCTCTTCTACATCGGCAGAATCAAGGAAAGCAATCTCAACACGTGTCTGGGTGTGAATACCCGCATGGATCAGCGCCTCGTTCAGCGACTTGTAGGCCTCGGTGAGATCCATGTACTT
>JAQCAK010000277.1 GCA_027621895.1 Pseudomonadota bacterium
TGGATCACCCGCAGAAAATAAAAGGCGACCGGCAGTCTGTATGGATGCCCTATGCGGTGGCGGCGAGCCTGTTGCTGGCTGTCAGTGCGGTGACGCTTAACATTCTGCAATGGCAGGGTAGTACACCGGTTGCGCTCACCGGTCTCGACAGGATCGAGCAGGAGTATGTGCAGTTGCGCAACCCCATGGTGGAGGAATTTACGCGAGTTAATGAATCGCTCGATCCGGGTATCAAGCAGGAGCTTTACCGCAATTTCGAGATCATGGAGCAGGCCAGGCTGGAACTGGAGCAGCAGGTCAGGGATAACCCGGACAATCAGCGCCTGGTAGAAATGCTGTTGAAAGTGCACGAGCAGGAACTGGAACTGCTGCGCCAGGACTATACCCGGTCCGGTCGATCGATGTGACCGGCAGCGAGAGCCGCGTAACTGAATTTCTGGAGAGAACTGTGAACAATTTGCGATCCCAAACAATAAAACTGATGCGAATGCTCGCGCTGGTCCTGGCAGCAGTCTCTGCCTCGTCGGCGATCGCCGACGGGCGTGCGGTGGACGAAACCCGTGATGCGCAGTTGGACGGGTTCATCAGTATCAATGTGATGAGAGGCGATGTCCGGCTGGTGGGCTGGAATCGTCCGGCGGTCAGCGTCGAAGGCACGCTTGACGAGAAGACCGAGGAGTTTGTTTTCGACACCAGCGGCAGTGAAACCCGCATCATGGTGAAAGTGAAGGACAGGAATTCCGGATGGTATGACAATTATGGTTCGGACCTGACGATCCGGGTGCCTGCGGCCAGCCAGGTCGAGTTTGGTGGAGTTTCTACTGACGTCAGTGCCAGGGATCTCACGGGTGCACTGGAAATCGGTGTGGTCAGTGGTGATCTGGATGTGGATGGTGGCGTCAGCCGAATCGACCTGCAGACGGTCAGTGGTGACGTGGTGCTCCGCAACAGCTCGGGTCGGGTCAGTATCTCGACAGTCAGTGGAGATGTGGAAACCTACGATACGGTCGGTGACGCCAGTTATTCCACGGTCAGCGGCAACATCCGGGTTGAAGACGGCGGTACCGAACTGCGTCTTGAGTCCGTGTCGGGAGACATTGAAGTGCGTAACGATCTCATGAATGTGGTGGGTGGACACTCGGTTTCCGGTGACATTGAGATAGAGGGTCAGCCGACAGCGAAGCCCGCAATTGAATTTGACGCCGTCAGTGGTTCCATCAGGCTGCGCCTCAAGGGGACGGTTAACGCCCGGTTTGATATCGAAACCGGTTCGGGATCCATCCGCAACCGGCTGTCAGACCATAAACCCAGGACCGCCCGGTATACCCAGGAAGAAACGCTGAAGTTCACGCTGGGTTCAGGCGATGGCCAGATCACACTGACTACACGCTCGGGCGATATTTCCATCAGTGGCAGTTGAGGGCGCAGCGGGGCTGCGCTTTCCGGGACTGCACAGGAATCAATACCAGTACCTTGCTATAAATTCAGGGATGCTGGTAAATATCAGGGATGCGATGTCGCCGGCCTACAGTTCACGATTTTGCGCTGAAGCTGATCTGCTGCCTCTGTGCGGTTCTGATTGCTGCCTCTCCCGCCCGGGCCTACGAATCCGATCAGTATATGAACCGGACCCAGCCGGTCGCTGACTCCCTTGCAGTCATGGATCAACAGGTCAATGAGGCTATTGACGTGATACTGGCCCGGCAACGTCCGCCGGAAACAAAACTGGCGCTGGCTCGAGCGATCTACCACGAGATTGGTGGCTTGTACTGGGCCGACAAGATTGAGCGGTGGGCAGCCCGGTCTCCCGAGGTGGAAAAGTACGACCAGACCCGGCATCGCAGTATTTATCGTACCATGCCTCTCTGGGCGACCCGGGTTAATTTCCTCTTCGGGGTAGGGCGTTCGTTTCGGGTGAACAACGTCATGGTAGGGTCAGACAAGTTTGGCCATTTTGTTTCCCAGGGTTACAAGTACTTCAAGCGGGAACAGAAGGGGCGCTCCCGGCAGTGGATACTGGGCTGGGGAGCCTTTGCAGAACGCTGGATCTACGGTCAGTTCACAACAGGTGTCCATTCAAACGCCGACCTTGTGGCCAACTACGAGGGTTGGCGGTTTTATCGCAGCCTGTTCCTGGACGAGGAGATACCCGGCAAGCCGGCCATTGTCCGGAAAGTGGACGGGCGCTACGTCAGGCAGCGGGAGTTTACCTGGGCTGATCACATCACTCCCTACTGGGATGAGGCCCTGAATCCGTCCTATAACGTGCGATCTCTTGACTGGCGATTACGTCGGGAGATTTCCCGCCTGTGCCCGCAGTATCGCAAGTATCCCCGGTTTTACAGTTCTCCCCGGGACGACGAGTTATGGTTGCGTTATCACGCTATCGGGCTGAAGGATAATCGGGATAACCGCTTTGAGGTGGTCTGCGGGACGCCGGACTGAGAGACAGATCCTGCTCCTCAGCCCGGGCGCGGATGCCCGCCAGCAGGCAATGATATCGGCTAGCTGCCGGCGGGGCCGACGAAGACGCTGGCGTCTTTTTCCGGCTCATGTTCTACCAGGGCCGGATCAACCTTTTTGTCCAGGCCCCAGAATTTCAGCCAGTCTTCCAGCATCAGGTACAGGCTGGGCACCAGGAACAGGGTGATGACCGTGGCAAAAAGCACACCGAAAGCCAGTGAAATGGCCATGGGGATGAACATGAAGGTCTCGGGATCCTTGTTGCTCATCAAAGGTACCAGGCCGACAAAGGTCGTGACCGAGGTCAGGATGATCGGCCGGAACCGGACGACGCCGGCGGTTGAGACAGCCTCGAAGATTTCCATGCCCTGGCGCCGTTGACGATTGATGTAGTCGACCAGCACAAGCGACGCATTCACCACGACACCAGACAAGGCAATAATCCCCAGCAGCGAGAAGAAAATAAGATCCCAACCCATGACATAGTGACCCACGATGGCGCCCACCGCGCCGAACGGGATGACGCTCATGATGACCAGTGGCTGCATATAACTTTTAAGGGGAATCGCGAGCAGCGCAAAAATAATCATCAGGGCGATGGGTACGGTTCTGACCATGCTCCCCAGGGCTTTCATTCGCTCTTCCTGTTCACCGGATATTTTGAATGCGACTCCCGGGTAGTCCTCGTTGTAGCAGCGATTCAACCGGTTACCGAAGGTGGTGCCCGGTGCGCAGATGGATTTCTCCACCGCGGCGATGACTTCCTCCGGCGTGACAACAGTCCGGTTGACGTCGCCGGTGACTTCGATAATACGTTGCTGGTCCTCGCGGCTGATGGCACTGAAGCCGTTGCCGTAGTTGACACTGGCAACAGTCGAGAAGGGCACCTCGACACCATCGCTGGTTCTGATCCGCATGTTCTCGAGGTTGCCCAGGGAGCGGCGTTCTTCCTCCGGGTACCTGACCATCACCCGGACATCATCTGTGCCACGCTGGATGCGTTGCGCTTCCTCACCATAGAATGCCTGGCGTACCTGTCTCGCGAGATCAGTGAGTGTCAGCCCCAGTGGTTTGGCTTCCGGGAGGATATCCAGTTTGACTTCCTGCTTGCCTGCTCGAAAGGAATCTGAAAGATCGAGCACACCCGGATAGCGCGCCAGTTCCGCCCGCAGGAACTGTGCTGCCTGTCTCAGCTGTTCAATATCACGTCCCTTCAGCTGCAGGGCTATCGCATCACCGGCATTGAACGAGTTGGTGGTGAACTGCAGTTCCACCGCATCTGTCACGCTGCCCGTCTTCTCACGCCAGCGTTCCGCAATGCGATTGGTGTTCCAGCCGGGTCTTTCTTCAATGGGCCTTAAAGTAAGCACGACCTCGGCGAGATGACTGCCACCAGCGGTGCGGCTGGGCGGGCCACTGCTGCGAGCGGCATTGACGCCAATGGACTGGAAGATATTTCTCGCCACGGATTCTTCGGCGGGATAGCCGAGGTCTGCGTTGACT
>JAQCAK010000278.1 GCA_027621895.1 Pseudomonadota bacterium
GACCTGGGCCATCGCGGCACTCATCGAGATCTCAATCGAGGGTGCCCTCTAGCCGAAAATAGGCTATTGTCGCCGCAGTATTGATGAACTGAAACGGGTGAGTACGAATGGAGTGTCCAAAGTGTTATGGCGAAATGGATACGGTGCTGGAAGGCGAAACACTTGTCGATCGCTGCCAGAATTGTCACGGACTCTATTTTGACCAGCTAACCCAGGAACTGTTGCAGGGATTGCTGGCCAGCCAGTCAATCGACTCTGGCAGCGATGAACTGGGCTCTTCCTACGATGAAATGGTTTACGTGGAATGTCCCAAGTGCGACAAGATCATGGACCAGAGAAAAATCGAGGAACCCGTGCAGATTCGCTTCGAACTTTGCCCTTCCTGTAACGCCACTTTTCTCGATGCAGGTGAATTGCGGCAGTACGTCTCCGCAGACTACCTGGAACACTTCAGAGCGCTCCTGCCAGAAAGATAGTGCACTTGACGCGTGATAGCGACGGCATCCGGCCCTCGCCGGATGCCGTCGTTGTCAGAGTCGCCTAGAGCGCCTTCGCAATCAGGTTACTCAGTTTGTCGCAGTTGGCGACCCGTTCTTCTGTTGTGGTGCCAAGGAAGCCCACGTTCAAGGATGTAACGCCGTGTTCCTTGAAGGCCTGCAGGCGGTCCTTGACGAAGGATTCGCTGCCTACCAGTGATGTTGCCTCCAGGTAGGAATCCGGAATGGCCGCCTCGGCTTCTGATTTCCGTCCAGACAGGTACAGGTTCTGGATGGTTTCTGCTTCCGCCTCATAGCCATACTTTCTGAAAACCTGGTTGTAGAAGTTCTTTTCCTTGGCACCCATACCACCGACATACAGGGCGATACCGGGACGGGACATGTCTCGATAGCTCTCCAGGCCTTCTCCGATAGCCACGGCGCCACCGGCGTAGATATCCAGCGGCGGCCTGCCCGGATCGCGTTTGGCTGCGCCCTTGCGGAGCGCATCGCCCCAGACGGCATCAGCACCCTCTGCCATGAAGAATGCGGGCAGCCAGGCGTCTGCAATCTCTGCGGTCATCTCCACACTCTTCTCACCGAGCGTTGCCAGGGCAATGGGGATTTCGTCACGGTAAGGGTGATTGATGATCTTTAATGGCTTGCCCAGTCCCGTACCCTGATCAGCGGGCAGGGGAATATCGTATTTTTTACCGTGGTATTCGAGCTTTTCTTCCCGTTTCCACACCTGGCGACAGATCTCGACAACTTCCCTGATACGGGTTATCGGCGCGTCATAGCGTACGCCATGAAATCCCTCGATCACCTGTGGTCCGGATGCGCCAAGGCCGAGCATGCAGCGACCTTCTGAGAGTGCGTCAATGCCAGCGGCGGTCATCGCCATCAGGGCTGGTGTCCGGCTGTAGATGTTCAGTATCCCGGATGCAATGGTGACGCGTTCTGTTTTAGCAGCAATGTAGCCCATCGCGGAAACACCGTCGAAGGAATAGGCTTCAGGTACCCAGACAACGTCCAGGCCCGCCTTTTCCATCTCAACAATTTCCTTGGTCGCGCCGACATAGCCTTGCGCGTAGCTCATCAGGGTAGAAATTTTCATATCGTGTCCAGTTTCTATTCGAGTGGTGAGTGTAATTCCCCGGGTACTCGCTGGTAAACCCGCGGCAGGTAGAATGCCAGGCAGGCAGCACGGGCCAGAAAGTAGACATGCAGTGCCAGCCAGAGGCCGTGATTGCCCAGCGCCGGTGAAGCCAGGGTCCAGGCGCCAAGGTAGATCAGCAGTGAGGCGATCATTGCGTCTCGCATTTCCCGGGTACAGGTTGCACCGATGAATATGCCATCGAGCATATAGCACCAGAGCGATGTGACTGGTGCGAGAACAGCCCATGGCAGAAACTGCCGGGCTGTGTCCCTCACCGGTTGCGAGCTGGTGAGTCCGTCAATCATCATGGGCCCGCAGAGGTAAAAGACTGTCGACAATAAAATAGCGGTCATTAATCCCAGCTCATGAACATGACGGATCACCAGGCGCAGTTCATTGGCTCGCCGGGAGCCCACGGCCCGGCCAACCAGGCTCTCGCCAGCCAGGGCGAAGCCGTCCAGGAAAAACGCCGAGAATGAAACGAACTGCATGAGGATCGCGTTACTCGCCAGTACAATGTCGCCGGCCATGGCGCCCTCGTTGGTGAACCAGGCGAAAGCGAAAATCAGACAGAGCGTTCGAATCATGATGTCCCGGTTGACTGCCAGCGTATGCAGCCAGGTCTGCAGGTCCCGGAGCAGCGTCATGCTGACCCGCAGGCTGCCGTAGCTCAGCAGCAGGTGCCGCCTGACCAGGTACAGACCGGTCATGGCGGCCACGGCCTCTGCAATGACGGTTGCCGAGGCGACGCCAGCGACACCCAGACCCAGGAAGATCACAAACACCAGGTCCAGGACGATGTTGATGCCGTTCATCAGCAACTGGATCATCAGAACGATTCTCGACTGCTGCTGGCCGAGGAAATACCCCAGGACAACCATGTTGAGCATGCTGAAAGGAGCAGCCCAGATGCGAATCCGGAAATAGTCAGCGGCACCGCTCTCTACCTGCTGGCTGCCTTCAACCAGATGCATGGCGAGCAGCTGGAGGGGAACCTGCAGCGCAAGAATTGAAGCTGCAATGATCAGCGCGATAACCGCAGCTCGATAGGTGGCCGCCTTGACCTCATCATCCCGGTCAGCTCCGCTGGCCTGTGCCACCAGCCCGGTAGTACCCATGCGCAGGAAACCGAAGCCCCAGTACAGGAAACTGAAGATCATGCCGCCCACGGCAATGGCACCCAGCAGGGCAGGGTCACCCAGATTGCCGATCACTGCAGTATCAACCAGGCCCAGCAGTGGAACGGAGATATTCGACAGAATGATCGGCCATGCAACGAACAGAATACGGGAGCGAATGCTTGTTACATTCATGGGCTGTGGCACTTCCGGTTGACGAGGTAATCTCACAAAAGCATCACTTTTGTAAGCATTAAGTTACACGGATGAATCCTATACTAAAGATCTCGATAACCATGAAAAGGAACCCACATGGCAGAAGCAGAACAGGTAAAGTTCGTCCTCCGACTTCCTCCCTCGCTCCACCGCAAGATCAAGCGACGTGCCAAGGCCAACAACACATCCATGAACAAGGAAATCACCAACATCCTTAACGATGCGTTTGCTGGCTCAACCGTCGAACAGACTCTGCACGATCTGGTCAAGCGACTGGAGAAGAAAAAAGTTATCTGAAGGTGAATCAGGCGACGCCGGGAAGTGTTCCGGGTCGTATCCAGTTAACAGTACTCAGTTAACGAAAGTATAGATCACGCCTTCCGTATCCATGACGACAGTATAGGTATTGCCCTCGGTCAGGGTCAGCTGCGCTTCTGCCAGGGTTTCCTCCTGGGTGCTGTTTGTTGCGATAAATCGTACCTCACCGGTGGGGACTTCAACGATGGTTGAAGTGTTGAAGCCGATATCATTGAAGGCCGGGGCCGTATTGGTCTGGCTCTCGCCACCTCGCAATGCAAAAAAATCAATCAGCTCACCAGAACCATTGACGAACTGAAAGAGCGCGCGGTCTTCTACCTGGCGGTACTGATCTAGGATTGCCACGCTGGTAACGGGTGAATCGCCGCTGGGGTCGTCAAAGACCAGCAGGGTTCCGTAGGTACCGGCAGGCAGGTTAACAGCTTTTTCTTCCAGCAGGACTGGGTCCTCTCCCTCGGCATTCCCCGAGACATTCAGCGTCTGAGTGCCGGCGCTCGCAGCCAGGTAGCTGCTGCGATCACCGCGTGCAATATCTCCGCTGCTGAGGCTGCCGCCAGTCACGGCAATGGCAGGCGTTGTAGAGAGATTGGCAACCCGCAGGCGATTTTCCTGGGAGACATCTGGAATAGTGGTCCTCGCAGTGCTCAGTGTCCTGATCACGTTGACATGTT
>JAQCAK010000279.1 GCA_027621895.1 Pseudomonadota bacterium
CCGGATGAGCCAGTATGCCGTGACCTCCGGAAACAGCAGTGTGGTCGCCGATCTGGAGACGCTGGAAATCACCGATATGAATGCCACCCTGAATCTCTCAACAGATACAGGCGGTAATATCACAGGCGGTACCGTCACAGCGGTGGGCACAACCACCGGCAGCCTGGGCAGCAACGGCATTCTGGAATTCACGGACGGCACGGCGACGGCACTGCCTGTTCCGATCATCTGATGCCGGAACGCAGAAGAACCGGAGTACTGTGTCTGCATGACGGCAAACTGCTGGCCATCGAACTCCGCGATCCGGCCAGCGGCTCAACTTTCTGGTCATTGCCCGGCGGGGAAATCGAAGCGAATGAGACCATTGAGGAATGTGCCATTCGTGAAACCCGGGAAGAAACCGGCTACACCGTCAGGCTGACCGGCCCCGCACTGACAAACCAGTACCGGTTTCAGTGGAATGGCCTGGACTACGACTGCACAACCTACTGGTTCCATGCAGAACTGCGCTCGCCGGAAGCAGCGCCGGTAGATGATGCCGATTACCTGCTCCGGGCAGTGTGGCTGCCATGGCCCGGGTCACGCTCCCTGTTCGACTACCACCCGGCCATTGTGGAGGCAGTCAGTGCCCTGGCCGACGCTGACTGAAGTCCTGACAACCTGGCTGCCCTTTCGCTACCGCGAAGGACACTACCAGGTCGGACCCCACGTTCTCCGTATCCGAACCCCCAGATTCATGACGCGCATCTATGATCGAACCGATCCGAACCAGAGAAACGCGGCAATCAGCGAAGCGGCGTTCCCGCTGGCCGGAATCGTCTGGCCCTGCGGTGAAGTTCTTGCCCACTACCTGCTGGACATGGACCTGGCCGGCAGGAAGGTACTCGAGATCGGTTGCGGGATGGGGCTTGCCAGCCAGTTGCTGGGAATCCTGAAAGTCGATTTGACAGCCATGGACATCCATCCACTGGTGAGCGAGTACCTGCAGATGAACGCCAGGATAAACAGGCTGAAGCCACCCGTATTCGTCGAGGCGTCCTGGTCAGATCCGTCGGTCAACCTGGGACGGTTCGACCTGGTCATCGCCAGCGATATCCTGTACGAACCCCGGCACTCTGATCACCTGGCAGGCTTTATAGATCGACATGCCGGGGCTGAAGTGATCATCGTCGATCCGGATCGAGGTCAGGCAAATGTCTTTATCAGTGAAATGCAGCAGCGGGGCTTTCGATGGGAAACTGACCGGCCGGCGTTCCTGGATACCCTGGACCTGGCCTATCAGGTACAGATACACCGGTTCTTCCGGTCAACAGACTCCGATCCGGACTCAGTCCCTGCCTGATTCTCCACTGCAATCGCCTGACAGCATCCAGGGAAGTCCGCCAGAGCGCTACATCGGGATCAGGCTTCAAGTATAATGCGCCCTCCAGCACTGATCAGGGAAATGCCGTGGATATCCAGGCCCGCATGCGTGACATCATCGCCAAGGAAGCTGCAGCCGTTGCGGCTATCCAGGTCTCGGACGATTTCGAGGCGGCCGTAAACACGCTGTTGAATTGTCGCGGCAAGGTGATGACGACAGGCATCGGCAAGGCCGGTTACATTGCCCACAAGTTTGCCGCCACCCTGTCGTCAACCGGGACCCCCGCATTCTTTGTCCATCCGGCTGAAGCAGGCCATGGCGATCTGGGCATGCTGAGTGACGGTGACTGCATCGTTGCCTTTTCCACGAGCGGTAAATCGAACGAAGTCATCGAGATGCTGCAGATTGCCCACAACCTCGGAACCGAGACGGTCATCGGCGTCACGTCCCACCCGGAATCACCGCTCCGTGACCTCTGCCAGCTGGTATTGGATATGGGACCGGATATCGAAGAACCCTGTCCGCTCAAGATTACGCCCAGCGCGACCATAGCCGTGATGCTGGCCATCAGCGACGCCATTGCCCTGACACTGATGGAACTGAAAGGGTTTACCAGTGACGATTATCACGCCCGGCATCACCGTGGATACCTGGGTTCTGTCACTCGACCCAGCCACCACTATGACGCTGAAGAGACCTGATCGATGCACGTTGTTGATCCGGCTGCCATTGCATCGAAATACCTTGAAGCATCGCGATCTGCAGTCGAGGAACTCGGTGCCAGTCCCATGGTCGCCGGTTTTATCGCAACCAGCGATCCGCCCTCCATTGCCTATGCCAACGCAACCCGGCAGCAGTTCTCTAACGCCGGTTTCGGCTATGACCTGCGACAGGTAAAGCGGCTGGAGCTGGAAGATGCCATACTCGAGGCAAACGAAGACCCGACAATCCATGGCATCTTTATCTATTTCCCGGTGTTCTCGAATCAGCAGGACGACTATCTTCGCAATCTTGTGGATTTCAAAAAGGACATTGAGGCAGGCAGCCTTTACTGGACGCGGAAGCTGTACGCCAACGACAGGCTGGCAATCAAGGGTGACACCACCAGGAAGGCCCTGCTGCCCTGCACGCCACTGGCAATCGTTAAAATTCTTGATGAAATCGACGAATATGGTTCCGAGGCAAGACCGCTGCGGGAAAAGCGGGTGACCATTTTCAACCGCAGTGAGGTAATCGGACGCCCGCTCGCTGTGATGATGTCAAACGACGGTGCCACCGTTTATTCCTTTGATGAGTTCGGTCCACTGGAATTCAGGCATGCCGAACCTTTTGAAAGCGAGATTACCCGCGAAGAGGCCCTCGAGAAGTCAGATATCATTATCACGGGGGTTCCCTCTGAAGACTTCAGGAAGGTGAACCGCAATGAAATTTCCAGCGACAGTGTCTGCGTCAATTTTTCATCGGTTAAAAACTTTGAGGACGACATCGCCGACTATGTGAAGACTTTCGTACCCCGTGTCGGCCCCATGACAGTCGCCATGTGCATGAGAAACACCATTCGCCTTTTCAAGAACTTTCACCAGGAAAGCTGATGAAAATCGCCGAAACCAGCATCGCTGAATACCTGAACAATGTCGCTGCGAAGCGATCAACACCGGGCGGCGGTGCCGTGGCAGCCATTGCGGCCGCGGAAGGACTGGCGCTGATGGGCATGGTGACCAGTTTCACCCACAAGCCGAATGCCCTTCCCGAGGATCTGCCCGGCCGTATCGATCAGTCCTGCGACACCCTGCTCCAGCTCGCGGATGCAGACGCGGTCGCATTCGACGCGGTCATGGCGGCCCTGCGCGGCAAGGGCGATCTGGCTGCTGCCTCAATCACCGCCGCCAGGGTGCCGCTGAAAGTGATCAATATCATTCTCGATAGCCTGGACGACCTGGAACAACTGGCACAGGACGGCAATCCCAATCTCATCACGGATACCGGTATTGCTGCCTCATTGCTGGCCTCGGCACTCGATGCCAGCGAATTGAATATCCTGATCAACATCCGCGAACTGGAGGAGGCCCATTCGGCAGAGTTTACGGTACAGCTGGCCAGGCTGCCCGCGGCAAAACTTCGCCTCAGTACGGTTCATCAGCAGGTCAGGAACAGTCTTTCCTGATGCGTTTCCTGACGTGCCTGCTGTGCTGCATACTGCTGTCAGGATGCCGCGGAACCGGTGTGCAGACTGTCGCCGACAACAGTTCGCCAGAGATGGCAGGCGCCACAGCCAGCAGCAGCCAGCAGCGCCAGTTTGAGAACGCCATTGCCAGGAAAATACTCGGTATGGTCAAAGCTGACCTGCCGGGTATTCCCGCCCGGGAACGCCCGGGCTATCTCGCCGGGCAGATCCGCCAGATCGAGGCCGCCGTTGACCTCAGCCTGCTCACCAGCTCAACTCGCGTCGAATACGATATTCTTCGTTATCTGTCCACACATCCACCGGGCAGCCCGGCAGCTGATTTCCCGACCACCATCAGGCAACTGACGTCTCTCGATGACAGCCTGGATAAGCATGAACGCAGGCTAAGCGAGGAACTCACTCGCCTGG
>JAQCAK010000280.1 GCA_027621895.1 Pseudomonadota bacterium
ATGCTGGCAACGGGGTGAGAATCACCAACTATTGGTCCAGAGACGCGAAAGTGCGGCCTTCGGCAACCAGCTGCTTCAGCAGCGCGGCGGGCTTCCAGACGTCATCACCGGTTTCTGCATGGAAACGCTCGATATCAGCCAGCACCTTGTCCAGCCCCTGGGCGTCCGCAAACCACATGGGTCCCCCAACGTAGGTGGGAAATCCATAGCCGTTCACATACACCGTATCGATGTCGCCGGCTCTCAGGGCATGCCCCTCTTCCAGCAGTTTCGCACCGATATTCACCAGCGGATACATGCAGCGCTTGAGAATCTCTTCATCACTGAAGTCACGACGCTCGAAACCCAGTTCCTCGGCAACCCGTTTGATCACCTCATCCGCCTCGGGATCAGGCAGTGGTGTCCGATCGCCTTCCTCGTAGCGATAGTATCCCTTGCCGTTCTTCTGGCCATATCGGCCAAGTTCGCAGAGTTCATCCGGGATCCTGGCTGTCACCTCGTTGGTACCCCCGGCCATCTTGCGAGCGCGCCAGCCCAGATCGAGGCCCACCATATCATTCATGGCAAATGGCCCCATGGCCAGGCCGAAATCATAAATGACCTTGTCTACCTGGGCAGGTGATGCGCCTTCCAGAATCATCAGGGCGGCCTGCCGGGTATAGCCCGCCAGCATCCGGTTACCAATGAATCCGGGGCAGTTGCCAGCCATCACCGACACCTTGCCCAGTCGCTTGCCAAGGGCCATGGCCGTGCCCAGAACCAGGGGTGAGGAAGCCTCGCCACGCACCACTTCCAGCAGCCGCATCACATTGGCCGGGCTGAAAAAATGCATGCCGCAGACAGATTCGGGGCGGGACGTGGCTGCCGCAATCGCATCCACATCCAGCGCGGACGTATTGGTTGCCAGCAGCGCACCTGCTTTCATGACCTTGTCCAGGCGCTCAAATATCTGTTTCTTCAGATCCAGATTCTCGTAGACCGCTTCGATCACCACATCGGCGTCGCCCAGATCATCGAAATTCTCGGTCGGAATGATCAGCGCCATCCGACGGTCCATCTCCTCCTGGCTGAGCCGGCCCTTGGACACGGTGCGGGCATAGTTGCCCTCAATCACCTTGATACCGCGCGCCAGGTTGTCAGGATCATTATCGTGAATGCGCACCGCTATTCCCGCATTGGCGAAGCACATGGCGATACCACCACCCATGGTGCCCGCACCAATGACAGAGCCCCTGTTAATCTCCAGCAGCGGCACGTCTTTTGGCAGGTCAGGTATTTTGTTGGCAGCTCTTTCCGCAAAGAAGATATGAATCAGCGCCTCGCGCTGGGGATGTCGCATACAGGCCTGGAAGCATTCCTGCTCAACCTGCATACCCGCATCAAAACTGTCGGCATTGACGGCTGCCTCGATGCATTTCAGGATCTGCGCCGGCGCAAACTGGCCGCGATGGGTCTTGTTCAGGTTGGCGGCAAACTGCTCGAACAGCGCCGTGTTGCCGCGGTCAGCGGCAGTCTTGTCTTCCAGGTCACGGACTTTCCGCGTCTGGCCGCCGCTGGCAATAATCTCGGCGGCGAATGCCAGACCGTCCTCAACTATATCGCCCTGCGCGATTCGGTCAACGATACCCATGGAGAACGCGTCAGGCGCCAGGATGGGATCACCACTGATAATCGCTTTCACGGCAGCCTCGGCACCGATCAGTCGAGGCAGACGCTGGGTGCCGCCAGCACCTGGCAGCAGGCCCAGCTTCACCTCCGGCAGTCCTACCGGTGCTGTCGGTGCAGCGATCCGGTAGTCACAGCAGAGCGCTACTTCGAGGCCACCACCAAAGGCGGTCCCGTTAATGGCGGCAATTATCGGCTTGGTGCTGCCTTCCATCTTGTCCAGCGCTTCCCCCAGGCTGACGCCGGCAGTGGCTGCCCCGCCAAACTCACTGATATCAGCCCCGGCAATAAAGGCGCGGTTCATGCCCGTCAGGACAATAGCCTCGATGCTGTCGTCTTCAAGAGCGGCGGTAACGCCATCGTACAGCCCCTGGCGAACGCCGGAAGACAGCGGATTGACCGGTGGATTGTCGATGCTCAGCAGCGCAACGTTACCGCGCTTTTCATAGTGGACCGTGCCTTTCATGCAGGATGCTCTCCAGTTCGAAAAGCCGCGAGTATACCCCGGCAGGTACCGCAGTGACGAACCGGCTGGCAGGCACCCATACTGTGAGCCCAATCACATATAGCTGGACGACTTCTGCTAAGATATCAGGCCCTGTCAGTGCCGCGAAGCCGTGAGCGAGCAACCCACACTACCCGCCGACGACAAGATCATTCCAGCCCTGGTGCATCACTTCACACCGGAATCGTCAGGCGCGTCCGTATCGGACAGGCCACAGCTGATCGAACTGCTGCGAAAGCTGCCATCTTTAAGTACCGGAGACCAGGTAGACCTGGTCACTGTGAAACTGAAGCGACACAACCCCGGTGCATCCTTCACCCGGGAAGATCTTGCCCTGCTCCACTTCGTGGACGATGCCACTACCCAGGTACTTCATCAGACCGACCTGGATTTCAAAATCGAAGCCTATATCAGGGACCTTGCTCCCCTGATTGCAGCAGAGCTGCTGGAGAAGGGCCTGCAGCGGGGAACAGAAGCATCGGACGTTTACAGCCTTGTTGACCTGTTGATTCGCGAGTGTATCGGCTGGAGGGAGGACCTGGGTTTCCTCGGGCAGCAGTTCGTTGAAAAGATCAACGTGCCCATGAGTGCGCTGGCAGCAGGACGTCTTTCTGCCGGCCAGTGCATCAAGGAACTGAAACAGTTCTTCAAAAAAGAGGAACCCCAGAATCGAAAGCGTGAACAGCGCCTGTGTGATCGGGAACTGAAAGTCCTCGCGGGCATGAAAGCCAACTATTTTTCCACCGAGCTGATCAACCGGGAAATGACCGGCAAGAAGCTGCCGCTGTTTATCATCTTCATGCTGCAGGGTCCCTGGTTCGAATTCCTGCAGCAGGTTTACGTGCACTACGGTGAGAACTCCAAACAGTGGCAGAACGTCGGCAAAATGACCGAGGCACTGGTCTGGTCTCTGCAGCCGGCGAAAGACCGGGCCAAACAGGCTAACGTGATGAAGAGCCTCCCCGCACGTGTGCGGGATCTCTGCGCGGACTCACCTTTCGATACCGAACAGGTGATCAACTCCCTGGATGACCTGGAGACGGAGTACGAGGCTATCCGGGCGGGCCAGCCGTCTGACCCCTGTGATTTCGAATTGCTCGAGTCCAGCAAGGCTATGGCCAATGCCCTGCAGTCGGCTTCCAGCGAGGCCGTCAAGGCCGTCAGCAAAACGCCGGTGGGGCAGTGGTTTCTCTACGACGACCCGGCGGAACCGGACGAGAAGGTCGCTCGAATCATGCTGATCCTCAATTGGGAAGAGTCCGAGCAACTGCTGCTGACCAACCAGAATCGCCGCAAGGTGGTTCATATGTCATACAGTGAAATGGCCAATCACCTGGCATCCGGTGTCCTGAAGAAACTGAACCCCAGACGTTCCGCGGCAGAGACTTTTCGCAATCACCTGTTCACCGTGCTGAAAGCGGTCAGCGACCAGAACAAGAAGGAAAAACAGATTGCCGAGCGGGAACAGCGCCGTGCCGTTTCAACCCGCTATACGGCCCAGCGAAAGGAAGACCTGGAACGTCAGCTGCAGTTGATCGAGAAACGAGCAGAGCAGAAGAAGCAGCGCGCCATGGTACTGCGACACAAGGCACAGAAAAAGCAGCAGGCCGCCCGGGCCACGGTGGAATCCCTGAGGCAGGATGCCTGGGTGAAGTTACCCGTCATGGAGGGGACGCTCACCCCCTGTAAACTGGTCGCTATCATCCCGGGCAACGACACCTACATTTTCGCCAATCGGGCGGGTCTGAAGGTCGCGGAATACACAGGCAGCCAG
>JAQCAK010000281.1 GCA_027621895.1 Pseudomonadota bacterium
GGTTCAGGAGATCGACTGTCATGAGCAGGCCCTGTGGCGCGTTCCTGTACCGGGATTACCGGTACCTCTGGACAATCCTGATGCTCGGCTCCATCGGCGTCTGGATGCGGATACTGGGCACGGCCCAGTGGTTGCTGGATGAAACCGGCTCGGCGTACCTCGTTGGCCTGATTGGCGTGGTGCAACTCGTCGTGCAGATACCCATGACCCTCTGGGCCGGCACCCTGGCTGATCGCGTGGACCGGAAAAGGCTCATGTTTCTGGCCCACAGTTCCACGGCTGTTGCCCTGCTGGCGCTGGGGATTCTCAACAGTCTGGATCAGCTGTCGCCCCTGATGGTTTACGTGGGCATCGCGATAACTGCCGGTTCTCACATGCTGGCCAGTCCGTCGCGGTCCGCCCTGGTGCCGATCATTATTCCTGAAGATGAACTGATGCTGGCTGCATCGACGGACACGGCCTCCCAGAATGCCGCGGCAATCATCGGCCCTTTGATATTCGCGGCGGTTGCCGTGACCACCAACCTGACCGTTGTTTTCCTCCTTGCAGGCACCATTTCGCTGGTGGCCTGCGTGCTGCCTTTCTTTATTCGGGCCAAAGGTAAAGTCGACGTCGACGAGAGTGAACCTCCAATGTCCCAGGTGGAGCAGACCCGTGAGGGTATTACCTACGTTGCCAGGCATCCGATTCTGCCGGGGCTGTTTCTGCTTGATATCGGTATTACCACGGCCTCGTTTTACCGGGAAATTCTCCCTGTACTCGCACTGGGACTGTTTGCCGGTGGAGCCAGTGCCACCGGGATGCTGGGCGCGGCGAATTCGGCAGGGGCCATTCTTGGCTCTTTCCTGGCCCTGATGCTGGTCGGTGTCAGGGCCAAGGGGATGCTGGTGCTTTATGCATCTTTCGCTTACGGGCTGATCCTTTTTGGCTTTGGCACGGCAAATTCTCTCTGGGTAGGCATGGTTATGATCGGCCTGCTGGGTGCAGCCGACGCAGTCACTGTGGCCGTTCGCCAGACCACGGTCATGCTGACGACACCTGACAAGATGCGGGGCAGGGCCTTTGCGCTGATGATTCTGGCAGCGCAGACCGCGAACAACATCGGAACCATCTGGGTCGGGGCCTGGGCCGGTTCCATCGGTGCGGGAAACACCATGGTGCTTGGCGGCGTCATCTCTATCACCGCAACGGCAGTCATCTGGTGGATCTGGAAGCCGATTCGCGAGTTTCGGTCAAATGAAGCCGGTCACTGAGAGGGGGGGCAGATGTTGGCTGATGACAGGCCGGTTTCGGGGGTGGTCGTCTATGTTCTGCGGCGGACCCGGGACGGCACGCGGGTCCTGTTCCTGCACCGGAGTGGCGGGCCATACATGGGCAGCTGGTGGCCGGTAGCCGGTACACCGAAAGCCGGCGAGACACCGCTTGCAACTGCGCGACGTGAGCTTAAAGAAGAAACCGGCCTGTCACCGACCCGGTTGCATGATTTCGGTATGGAGATCCCCAACCTGGATGGTGTGCAGATACTGGTGGCCTTCGTGGCGTATGTCGAGGCAGATGTGCAGATCACGATGGACCATGAGCATGATGATTATCGCTGGCTGACGGCAGAGGAGGCGATTGCCATTGTGCCGGCCGGATCGCGCCATTTTCTCGAGCATCTGCAGGCGACCTTCATGCAGTAAATGCGGTTCAGGTCATCGAGCAGTCTCCCGCCCGGCTGATTGCCGCCACACCTGCACAACCCCCGGCGCTTGCTTAAGAGATTCAACAGGCCATAAGCTGTCTTTTATGAACAGGACGATGCAGAAAACAATGCAGAGACTGGGTGAAGCCGGTCTCGATGGTGAGCAGGATGACCGTTCGCTGCTGGCACCGTTTCCGGACCTGCCCGGATTTCTCAGGGCCTTGCTGGTTGCTGATGGCACGGTGACTTCACTGCTGGGTGCCTACTTCGATGAGCCAATCCGGGTGTCCTGTGTTGAGCAGGATGAGGTCACACTCGACTTCGCCATACCGGTTCTGCAAATGAACGCGGGTGAGTCCGTATTCTGGCGAGGTGTGACACTGGCTGGGGAAGAAACGGGCCGGCAGTATGCCACCGCGTTCAGTCTTCTGAACCCGGCGAATATCCAGCCGTGCCTGTTTCAGGACCTGATCAGTGACAACGTGGGAATGGGAGAGGTGTTGCGGAATTCGAGACGGGGCAGTTATCGCCGGGTACTGCGGGTTTTCCGTGATGAAGACCGAGACGTCTCAAGGACCTATATGGTTTACCTCGAGGGATTACCCACGATTCTGATTACCGAGACGTTCGACGTGTCCTGTTTCCATGCGTCAGCCTGATTGTCAGCCGAGCAGGAGCCTGTTTTTGAGGTGCTCTTCCTCGGCGCGGGTGATGCCGACTGCCTCCAGGTAGCCGTGAATCCCGCCGTAGTGGCGGTCGATTTCTTCGAAGGCACCGAGCAGATACTCTTCCCTGACACCGGCAAAAATACGAATCACTTCTTCATCGATGTCTTCCGGCATGTTTCGTTCCGCTGCATTCTCGCGCATGCGTCTCAGGGTGCGTTCAACCAGTTCCCGTGCCTGGTTGCTGATCAGGTAATCGTGAACGACGGTTTCGCGCTCGACACCCAGCAGTGTCAGGATAATGGCTGCACCGAACCCCGTGCGGTCCTTGCCGGCGGAGCAATGCAGCAGAAAACCGCGTTCAGTGTTGACCAGTTCACGCATCAGCTGCTTGTAGGCTTCAACGTGATCGCGAGCAATCTCACGGGTCACCTGGTGCATGAACTCAATGAAGTCCTCGTGGGTCATCTGCCGTTCACGCGCCGATTCCTGGAACTGCATGGAGCTGCCCGGCCAGATGGGAATATGAATCCGACACTGGAACGGTTCGGCATCAGGTGTCGGTGAATTTTCCACTTCATCGTGCCCCCGCAGATCACAGATAACGCCAATGTCCAGGCCGGCAAAGTCATCGAATGCATGCTCGGGAATTTCTGCCATGGTACCGCAGCGAAACAGCTGGCCCCGCCGGATGGTGCGGCCGTCTGTCGTTTGATATCCGCCGAAGTCCCGCAGGTTTACGCTGCCTTCAATATCGACAAAACTTTCGTGGCGCTGTTCAGATGCTGATTTGCTCAATGGGTAGAGTTCCTTTCAATGGGTCGCGGTGAGTTCAGGGCATGTGCCCGGAAGTTTCCGGAAGTTGTTTCTGGCAGATAATGTACCACTATCAGCGGAGTCTGGAGATAAAGATCAGGTGTGGTGTTGGATCACCAACAGTTCACGTTATCCAGCCGGCATGATCGGCTTGAATACCAGCGCGACAGCAGGGTCCTTGTCCGGGGAGACGATGGCAAGACCGGCATAAGTGATCATTATACCCGCACCCCGGCTGTCCAGGCCCAACGGTCTGTCCCTTGCAGGGGCGAGTCGGTTAAGCTCACCGCCACAGACGCGTTATTTTCAGGGATTCAACATGATCAGGACCAGCGACGTTCTCGGCGGCGTGACCACGGAGTTTGTCAATGCAAACGGGCTAAGACTTGAAGTCGACAAATGCGGTGACCAGGAAAGCAGGAAGCTGGCAATCTGTCTCCATGGATTTCCCGAACACGCCATCTCCTGGCGATACCAGATGCCGGTGCTGGCCGATCTTGGCTACAAGGTCTGGGCCCCCAATATGCGCGGTTACGGCAACAGTTCGATCCCGCCGGATGTTGAGGACTATGCGCTCGAGCACCTGATGGAGGACGTGGGCTGCCTGATTGACGCGGCAGACTGCGACGAGGTTGTGCTGATCGCTCACGACTGGGGTGCAGTGATCGCCTGGTATTTTGCCATGCGTAACGTCCGCCCGATTCATCGACTCATCATCTGTAATGTACCCCATCCCGGAGCCATGC
>JAQCAK010000282.1 GCA_027621895.1 Pseudomonadota bacterium
ACCTGGCATCAATCACCGAAAGTGACCTGTTGATCGCCCAGGGCGAGCATCTGTTGACTGCCCGTGCAGATCTTCAGTCATTTCATCACGCCCTGGTCGACTCCCGAGAACTGAAACGCATTGTCAGCGTTGACGACTCGGCTACCCTGGAAACCCAGGCAGGACAGCTGATCCGTCAGTAATCAGCTGTCACCCTTTTCCACGATCACCTGGTCAACTTTCTGGAAGCCGCGAGGCAGCTTCAAACCACGCCTCGCTCTTTCTCCACGATAATGTTCCAGCTCATCGATTTTCAGAGTCAGGGTTCGCTTTCCGGAATACACAACCAGCGCATCCACTTCTGAGAACACCCGGACGATCGGCATGAACTCAAGCCGGTCTTCGATTCGTCCCTTGGGAATGTTCATGATCTTGACGCCCTTGCCGCGAGCCAGTGTCGGCAGTTCGCTGACCGGAAAAATCAACAGCCTGCCCTCGTTGCTGAACGCGGCAATATAATCGTGCCTGTCATCAGTGATCATCGCCGGCTGATTGACAACACCCCCTTTAGGCACGGTAATCACCAACTTGCCCGCCTTGTTCTTCGTGATCATGTCTTCCAGCTTGACGATAAACCCATAACCGGCGTCCGTTGAAACCAGGAACCTGTCTTCTTTTTCACCAAACGCCAGGCCGGTAAAAAAGGCACCGGAGGGCGGATTGAACCTGCCCGTCAGCGGTTCACCCTGGCCCCGGGCCGACGGTAATGTATGCGCCGCTGCCGTGTAGGCCCGTCCGGTTGAATCCAGGAAAACCGCGTCCTGATTGGATCGTCCCGGCAAAGCAGCAAAAAAGCTGTCTCCCGACCGGTAACTCAGCTCCGCCGGATTGACCTCATGCCCCTTGGCGGCCCTGACCCAGCCTTTCTCCGACAGCACAACCAGCACGGGTTCGGTGGAGATCAGGTCTTTTTCCTTGAACGCCTGTGCCTCTTCCCGCACAACAATTGGCGACATCCGTTCATCACCGTAAGATGCTGCGTCTTCCGTCAGCTCTTTCTTAATCAGTGTCTTAAGTCGCGCCTTCGAACCGATGGTCTTTTCCAGGTCAACCCGTTCAGCATCAAGTTCCTCCTGCTCTCCCCGAATCTTGATTTCCTCAAGTTTCGCGAGTTGGCGGAGGCGCAGATCGAGGATGGCATCTGCCTGAAGGTCAGACAGTTTGAATTTGCTGATAAGCGCCTGTTTCGGTCTCTCCTCGGTCCTGATGATGTGAATCACTTCATCAATATTGAGGAAGGCGATCATCAGGCCTTCAAGGATATGCAGTCGATCCAGGATCTTGTCGAGCCGGAACTGCAGCCGTCGCAAGACGGTATCGGACCGGTACTGCAGCCATTCCGTCAGCAGTTCAAGCAGCGGACGCACCCTGGGTCTGCCATCGAGCCCGATCATGTTGAAGTTCACCCGGTAGGTTCGCTCAAGGTCAGTGGTCGCAAAGAGGTGCGCCATAAGCTGATCCATGTCCACGCGATTGGACCTGGGCACGATGATGATCCGCGTTGGGCTTTCGTGGTCAGACTCATCACGAAGGTCCACCACCATGGGCAGTTTCTTGGCCTGCATCTGGGCAGCGATCTGTTCGAGGATTTTCGATCCGGATACCTGGAACGGCAGGGCACTGATAACGATGTCACCGTCTTCAACACTGTAAACTGCCCGGGCCCTGATACTGCCGCGTCCTGTTTCGTACATCTGCTGAATGTCATCTGCAGACGAGATAATCTCCGCACCGGTTGGAAAATCCGGCCCCTTGATGTGTTCCATGACCTCGGCCAGCGAGGACTTTGGTTTATCCAGCAGGCGGATGCAGGCACTGACAACTTCATTAAGGTTGTGGGGCAGGATGTCTGTGGCCATACCCACCGCAATACCACTGGAGCCGTTCAGCAGGACGTTGGGCACCCTGGCAGGGAGATTGACGGGCTCTGTCAGGGTACCGTCAAAGTTGGGTATCCAGTCAACGGTACCCTGCTTGAGCTCATCGAGCAGCAGCTCCGAGTATCGAGTCAGCTTCGATTCCGTGTATCGCATGGCGGCGTAGGATTTCGGGTCATCGGGAGAGCCCCAGTTCCCCTGGCCATCGACCAGCGGATAGCGATAGGTAAAAGACTGCGCCATCAGGACCATGGCCTCGTAGCAGGCCGCGTCACCGTGTGGATGGAACTTGCCGATGACATCGCCAATGGTGCGGGCAGATTTCGTGTACTTGGCATCTGCACCGAGTCGCAGCTCACTCATCGCATAGACGATGCGACGCTGTACGGGCTTGAGACCGTCACCAATATGCGGCAGCGCCCGATCATTGATGACGTACATGGCGTAGTTGAGATAGGCGTTTTCGGTGTATTCAACGAGCGGAATCTGCTCGGTGTCACCATCCATTGTCGTTTCGATCATGGTTCTCTCTTGTCAGTTATCTGGGTCGGCAGGTGTGGTTGGCTGGTCCGCTATCAGGCCAGCTCTGCCTTGTCGCCCTTCTTCTCGAGCCAGGATTTCCTGTCTGGTGCACGTTTCTTTGCCAGCAGCATATCCAGCATTTCGTTATCGGAACTTGCCTGGCCCGGCGTGAGCTGGACCAGTCGTCGGGTGTCCGGTGCCATCGCAGTCTCCCTGAGCTGCAACGGGTTCATCTCACCCAGCCCCTTGAAACGTTGCACGACCACCTTGCCGGGCATCTTCTCTGCCTGGATGCGATCCAGGATCCCCTGCCGCTCACTTTCATCCAGCGCGTAAAAGACCTCCTTGCCCACATCGATACGGTAAAGCGGCGGCATGGCCACATAGACATGCCCATGTTCAACCAGCGCATGGAAATGGCGGACAAACAGGGCAATCAACAGGCTCGCGATATGCAATCCATCTGAATCTGCATCCGCGAGAATACAAACCTTGCCATACCGCAGTTTGGAAAGATCGTCCGATCCGGGGTCGATGCCCAGGGCGACCGAGATGTCGTGAACTTCCTGCGAAGACAGGATGTCGCCGGAGTCGACCTCCCAGGTATTCAGGATCTTGCCGCGCAGCGGCATGATGGCCTGGGTTTCGCGGTCCCGGGCCTGTTTCGCGGAACCGCCGGCAGAATCACCCTCTACCAGGAACAGTTCTCCCATCATCGCATCGCTGCAGGAGCAGTCCGCCAGTTTGCCCGGCAAAGCCGGCCCGGAGGTGGGCTTCTTGCGAGCCACCTTCTTGCCCGCTCGCAGGCGCGCCTGGGCACTGTTGATGGCGAGATCCGCTATGGCCTCGCCTTCTTCAATATGCTGGTTCAACCAGAGGCTGAAACTGTCCTTGACGACACCGGAGATAAAGCTGACAGCCTGGCGAGAGTTCAGTCTTTCCTTGGTCTGCCCCGCGAACTGGGGATCCATCATCTTCGCCGACAGCACATAATTGCACTTGTCCCAGATGTCATCCGCCGTAATCTTGATACCCCGTGGCGTCAGGTTGCGGAAGTCACAGAATTCACGCAGTGCCTCCAGGAGTCCGGCACGCAGGCCATTAACGTGGGTTCCACCCTGGGTCGTCGGAATCAGGTTGACGTAACTTTCAGCCACCAGCTCGCCGCCCTCGGTCTGCCATTGCACCGCCCAGTCAACCGCTTCTTCATTGCCCGACATGGAGCCGGTAAACGGCAAAGCAGGCAGCAGCTCAAGCCCTTCCAGTTCAGTCGACAGGTAGTCTTCGAGACCCCGCTCATAAAGCCATTCATGGTGCCCTTCTTCTTTCTTCGCGGTCTCGTCATCAAAGATAACCCTGAGGCCGGGGCAGAGCACCGCCTTGGCGCGGAGCAGGTGTTTCAGCCGGGAGACTGAAAATTTCGGTGAATCAAAATACTGGGGGTTGGGCTT
>JAQCAK010000283.1 GCA_027621895.1 Pseudomonadota bacterium
GGCCAAGGAACTGAACAGCACCCAGCCCACCATCTCCAAGAATATCGCCGAGCTGGAATCATGGCTCGGCGCCAGACTGCTGAATCGCAGTACCCGCAGCCTGAGGTTGACGGAAACCGGGGCAGACTACTACGAACGTTGTGTTGCCATACTGCAGGACGTCGAAGACGCCGAGCAGAATGTCGGTTTGCTGCAGACACAACCCAGGGGACTCATCAGGGTCAGTACCGCCGTGGCCTTTGGCAGGCTGCATGTGGTGCCCAGGTTGGCCGGCTTTTTCGAGGCATACCCCGAGATACGGGTCGACATCACCCTCAACGACCGCGTCGTGGACCTGGTCGAGGAAGGGGTCGACGTTGCCTTCCGAATGGGCAACCTCGGGGATTCCAACCTGATAGCCAGGAAACTCTGCTCGAGCCCGACTCTCACCGTCGCCAGCCCGACTTACCTGAAGCAGTTTGGCATGCCGGCCAGTCCGCGGGACCTCAGGGACCACAACTACATCATCTACACGGATCACGGCCAACGTGACCAGGTGACTTACCTGGATAAAGGTGATCCGGTGCACATCAAAGTCGGAGGTAATCTGCAGAGCAACAATTCCGAGGTCGTCCGCAGCGCCCTGCTGGCAGGACTTGGGATCTCACTGGTCCCGCGATGGCTGGTCGGCGACAAGCTGTCTACGGGCGAACTGGTTGAGGTGCTGGGGGACAACCAGCCCGGTCCCACGAATATTCACGCTGTCTACTCTCCCGGTCGGCATCTGCCCTCGAAAATGCGCTCATTCATGGATTATTTCGCCTCGCAGTTTTCTGACTGCAGTGTGATCAACGGTTAACCCGCGGGCTACAGCAACGCAGCCAGGAACGCCTGCAGGCTCGTTGTTTCACTTCCCTGAGCATGGTCACTGAGCTGCATTGCCAGCGCAACAATCGCGACCCAACCAGCGATTAACAGTGCTGATATACCATTGAACAGCGGTGTCGGCGCTCGCCGCAGAAAAGACCGCTGTCGCGGATGTCGGGCACTCGTCCGGGAAACAAATTGACAGGCAGGGCAGGAAGACATCGCAGTTTCTCTCTGAATCGCAATCTTGAGCCGGCCATCTTATATATTCTTTTAAAATATATAAGACGCCGGTTTTGAATACTTTAGATTCAGATTAAGAATATATTAGCGCTAGTCCTCGTCGGTTTCCCAGAGAGACTCGGGCAACAGGTTCTTGATGATTCGCTCGGTGGCAATGATTTCCGTGTCAACGGGGTCCTTGACCACGCTGTCGGTCAACTCATTGACGATGATGTTCTTGGCCTGGCCCAGTTGGAAAACCCGGGCCCGGTCCAGCGCAACCAGCGCCAGGTTGACCTGACCCTTGCGACCTTTCAACTGCTGACTGATTGCCTCGGCTTCCTTGAACAGCTGTTCGGCACGTTCGTCCCGGCCGAGCCGGGCGAAGAAGCGGGCGTACTGACTCGTCAGCAGCCCACGCTCGGACAGCTCATAAATACGCTGCATGCGCGGTGCACTCTGCTCCATTCGGTTGAGCGCCTCGGGACCCCTGCCCTCATAGAAAAGCGCGCTGGACAGCCTGAGTTCCAGTCGGGAGTACTCGGTTTCGTTTTCCAGGGTTTCCATCCAGGCCAGCGCTTCATAATAACGCCCCTCGCCGATCAGGCTTTCTGCAACCTTCGCAATGAGCTGCTGCTTTGCTTCACCCTCAGCCGCATTGTCGATCGACATGCGGGCGCCGGGGAAGTCGCCGATATAACCCTGTGCCAGGGCTATCTCCCCAAAAGCGACGGATCGTGGCTGGAACTCCAGCCTGGTCGCGGCAATCACACCCGCCTCACTGAGGATCTCGGCTGCCAGCGTGTTGTTACGTACATCGTAGTAACGGCGCGCAATCCGGGTGAAGGCAGAAATACGTTCCTGCAGGTCGGTGACGCGCCCCGCGACCTGAACAGACTTGGACAGCAGGCGTTTCGCCTCGTCCTTGTCGCCCAGCTTCATATGGGCAACGGCCAGCCTGGCGTTCAGGAAGCTTTCTTCCAGGGGATCCGAGGCGTCATCCGCCATCCGTGCTACCCGGTCCATGGATTCATAGGGCTCCGCCTGACTGCCCGCCTCAGCAAGGCCCTCGCCGAGCTCCAGCACAGCCCGGGCGCGGGTATCAGGATCCTTGATCTTGTCGAGGTCCAGCCTGACCTGGGCCTTGAGTACCTTGATATCCGAGGCATTCTCGTTGACCAGGTGCTCTTCCATAATGGCGCCGAAGGCCTTGATTCTCACCACCGGGTTCTCGATCCGTTCAGCGAGATTGCCAGCCGCTTCTGTATCACCGTCGGTCAGGTAGCCCTTCACGTGGGACAGCAGAAACTGATCCCATTCCTGGTCTTTGGCGATGGAATTCATGAGATTAACAATCGCAGAACCGTCCATCTCGTCTATTGCATCAACGACGATATCCGGGCCACCCAGGGTGTCAGTAATGATTCGTTTCTCGGTCAGCACGCCCAGAATCTGTTCGTGTCCGTGCTCCAGTAACGGCGGCGACATGCTCGTCAATTCTGTCTGGTTGAAGGTCGAAACGCCCTGCAGACCCGTGATGCCACCCACTGTGTCCAGGTTGACCCGGGCAGGCTCAATCTCTCCTGGTGAAATCTTGGCCACGGCCGGTGGCAGAGACATCTGTCCAGCCATCGCCATGAACTGCTCCGGCTGTACACCCTTCATCAGCTGCTGGGTGGCTTCCACCACCTTTGCCCGTTCCTGGTTCAGGGCTCCGAGCTGCATTACCTGGGTGGTGGCAGCCATTTCTGTCAGCACCTGCTGGTTACCGTTCTGCTGCAGTTCAACAGCCGAGGCCACGATCGGTGCGACTCCCTGTATTTCCGCCGAGGGTTCTGCCGCAACCAGTTCCTCATAGGCTGCCTTGTCGAGCATCTCGTCGGTGTATTTGAAGCCGACAATCGTCGACACCACGATCACCGCCGCCATACCAAATCCGATCAGGGCGGTATGCTGCTCAAAGAGCCGCCAGAAGGCGCTGGGAGGCTTGATCCCCAGCTCTTTCATGATTTCAAGTTCAAGCGCCCTGAGCCGTTCAAGTTCAGCACGTTTGGAATCCAGCTGTTCCTGCTCATCACCTTTCAGGCGATGCTCCCTGAGCAGGCGGCGACGGATCTTTTCCTTCTCCGCCTCCTCCCGCATCTTTTCTTCCCACTTTGCGATGACAAGACCACAGTTCGGGCACTGCTCAATCTTGTTGCCCCGCTCAACATGCTCTTCATGTTCACAGGACGGACAGATGAAGAAATCCTTGATGTCTGCCTTGGTCATCTGCTCCAGCGACCAGCCGGACTTGTCCTGGCCGCTGGGCTGCAGGTTGCACTGGGCACCGCACTTCTGGATCGCATCCACATACTTGGATGCGGTCGCTTCCTCAACGTCCTTGAGAATCGCGGTCGGGTTCTCCGTGGCATACCAGGAATCGACGGTCGCCTGATCGACATTCAGCGTCGTAATGAGTTTTTCTTTAACTGCTTCTACTGTTTCTCCATCCTGCAACTGCGGATGGAGGACCAGGTTCACCGTTTCAGCCATGGTGACATGTCCCGTTTATGGTCGTTATGATCGAGAGTCGCGGGACCCGTTGATCCCGCCTGCTTGTGTTTCCTGATAGAAAGCCGCCGGACGTCATCCCCCTGCCAGCGACAGTCGGAATTGAAAACAATTCTCCGCATTCTTGCAACCAGTGTCTGTGAAATACCACTCAGTCGGCAAAACGACCCCGTCCGGCGCCCACTGCCTGAATGTCATGGATCATCCAGCAGGCCTGGGTAAACTGCCTCGAATGGTTACCGAAACAATCCGCCACCGCAAAT
>JAQCAK010000284.1 GCA_027621895.1 Pseudomonadota bacterium
TAGACTTCGAAATACTCGATGCTGTTCATCGACAGAACGGCAATCCTGTCACCTTTGCTGAAACCCGCCGCCGACAATCCATTGGCAAGGCGGGTAACGCGCAACAGCAACTCATCGAAACTGACCCGCCGATGACTGATCGTATCAATCAATGCGGTTTTATGAGGTGCGAGGCTCGCCCATTTTCGCAGAGCGTCGACCAGGTTCATCAGCTGACGTCAGGATAGGGAACCTCGAATCCGGGGTTCGTCATTCGCTGTGGCCAGAGAAACTGCAGGCTGCATCTACTGATCAGCCAGGTGCCGTCAACCTTGCGATATTCCTCGTCGTACAGGCCGAACCAGACGATCGGTTGTCCGTCTGCGGGTCCGGTAGTCACAACATCCAGCAGGTAGGAACGACCTTTTGCAGTGTCTGGTCCGGTGAGATCGATGTAGTGATTGGTGATGTGATGCATGGCGCTGAACTGTTCCTGTGCGTCAAAAACGCCATGGTAGTTTGCGCGAATGGTCTCTCGACCTTCCCAGGTGCCGTATTCGGGGCCGAACTGACAGACCGCATCTTCTGTAAAAATGTCAGCCAGCGCGTCAATCTGACCGCTGTCCATCAGATGGGAGTAGAGCATCTTCAGTTTTCGTATCTTCTCTTTTTCCAGAATCTCTCGCAGTTCCTGCATTTCTTCTGCGCTGAAATCACTCATCTTCTTTCTCTCCGTGTGGTTGTTTTTTTCTTCGAGTATAGCGCGTTCTATCCGTAAGTAAGGAACGTGTTGTTACTGATTCTACTGGCAGGCTTTACGGTCTAGC
Organism: Pseudomonadota bacterium; assembly: GCA_027621895.1. Taxonomy (GTDB): domain Bacteria; phylum Pseudomonadota; class Gammaproteobacteria; order Pseudomonadales; family Azotimanducaceae; genus UBA9659. The sequence continues at coordinate 807 of JAQCAK010000284.1, forward strand.
TTGAGGACTGACACCGACATGTACAGGAACGCAATGATGGAAAAGCGAAGAATGGGGCGACACGGGCTGGAAGTACCGGCGCTGTGCCTTGGCACAATGACTTTTGGATTGCAGGTGAATGAGGCGGGTTCTCAGGCGATTCTCGATAAAGCCTTTGAAAATCGGCTCACCTTTCTCGATACCGCCGATGCGTATCCTCTGGGTGGTGATCTCAGTACCCTGGGCGAGACGGAAGCTATTATTGGTCGCTGGATGAAGGCGCGCGCCAACCGGGATGATCTTGTCCTCGCCACCAAGTGTTTCGCTCCAACACGCCGGGGCCTCAACAACCAGGGACTGTCGCGGCAACACATTATGGAGTCGATTGAAAACAGCCTGCGGCGTCTTGGAACGGATTACATTGATCTCTACCAGTCCCATGGTTTTGATCCGCACACACCGATTGAAGAAACGCTGCGCGCGTTCGAAGATCTGGTAACCAGTGGCAAGGTACGTTACGTCGGCTGTTCAAACTATCCTGCCTGGCGGCTTGCCGGCGCGATCAGGGCGGCTGACAAGCTTGGTGTGTCGGGATACATGTGCCTGCAGCCGAGATATAACCTGCTGTATCGGGACATCGAAACCGAACTGTTACCCTTGTGCGTCAGTGAAGGGCTCGGCGTGATCGTTTATAACCCGTTGGCGGGTGGTTTTCTGTCTGGCAAGTACAAACCCGGCCAGAACCCCGAGGACGGCACCCGATTTACGCTGGGCACCGCTGCTGATCGCTACCAGGCCAGATACTGGCACGATGCGCAGTTTCAGGCCGTGGAAGCACTGAAGCGGGTCGTGGCGGGCAAAGACCTCAATATGGTTTCAGTGGCGGTTGCCTGGGTGTTGAAGCAGCCGGGGATTACCTCAGCTATCATTGGCGCCTCCAGACCCGAACAACTGGACGCCAACCTGGAAGCCCTCAATGTCAGTTTTGATGATGAGTTGGAGGCTGCCTGTGAAGCCGCCTGGTGGTCGCTTCCCCGGCGTCCGGTTGACGAGGGGTATCGCTAGGGGATCTTGCTCACAGGGTTAACTCCTGTGATGTGTCCCGGTTGCTTTGCGCTCGTCGTGCATCACGGCGGGCGAACGCCGCCCTGACTTTGATCAGTCGTTCGGCGGAAATGGGGTAGCGATAGATAATGGCGACCGATATTGCATAGAACAGCAGCGGTGGGAACACATAGACCATCGCCAATGCATGAATCTCATCAGGTCCATTGTGCCCTGATGGATTGAATCCCAGGTATTGCAGGAAGGGTAATGCCAGCCCCAGGGCCAGTGCGCTCACCATTTTTTGACCCAGCGACCAGACCGCGATGTAGGCACCTGCCACGTTCTCACCTCTCTTTCTCGCGGCAAGTTCGATCACATCTGCTTTCATTGACATGGAAATCGCACCAAAATTGCCGCCGGCGATGCCATATATCGCCAGGCAGACAAAGAAACCGGCCAGGTCTCCAGCACCGAGCAACAAAAACGTAGGTGTGATGAAGACAAAAAGCACAGCACCGATCATCCAGGTAGGTTTCTTGCCAATTCGTCCGGCAAGATAAACCCAGCAGGGTAGCGCCAGGATGTTGGCGCCGTAGTAACCGAGCAAAATCGCCTGCGTTTGTCCCTCGGCTTCGACCACAAAGGTGGCAAACAGCATGAAGGTGGCCGAACCCCAGGCGGTGCCCAGAGACATCAGCATGAACCCGGAAAACAGCAGCATGAATGACCCGTCAGACAACATCGTATTGATGTTTTTCATGATTGGCGTGCGCGGCGTCGGATAAGCCTGCCGTTCAGGGACGCGCCACAGGGTAATGGTAATGAGCAAGGGCAGCGCCACCAGCGCCATTGAACCGATGATGGTCAGCCCTTCTCGCGGCAACCCGCCGTAGCCTGTCAACTCTCCGGCAACAACCGGTACCGCCAGTACGCTGACGTTGCCCAGAAACCCAAATGCCTGGCGCCATCCCGTGATCCGGGTACGTTCATCGACGTCATCTGACAGCTCTGCTCCCCAGGCATAGTAGGGGATGTTAATCATGGTCCAACCCAGCCAGAGGATGATTGCCCAGGTGAGAAGATAGCTGTTGGTTAATGGCGGTGTGGTCAGTACCGTGGGATTGAACAACTGAAAGGCTGCCAGCATCATCAGCAGAGCGCCGCCAGCAATCCAGGGTTTCCTTTGCCCGAACCGGCCCGGCGTCCGATCGCTCAGGTAACCGATTAATGGATCGGTAATGACATCTGAAATTCTGGCCAGCATCAGGATGAGTCCCACGTCAGCCAGTTCCAACCCATAGTCCTTGGAGTAAACAAAAGGCAGGTACAGCAGTACAGGTATGGAAGCGAGATACACTGCATACTCAGGCAGCGCAAACAGCATCAAAGTACTTTGCTTCAGCGGCGGTCGATCTGACATTGTGATTTTTATTGTTGTTATGTCAGGCAGACTACGCAGAAACGCGCAAGAACGCTAGCTTCCAAATAAATGGAACCAGGTTCATTTTGGCCCCTCAATTCTGCATGCGAATCCCGTCATCCCACCGAAAACCGACACCACCATACTGCCATACCCCTTCACCAAACGGGCCTGGATTCACTATGTCCAACTGCAGCGGCAACCCAAACCCCGGTGCCAGATCCTGAACACCGCGCACGGTGCTCCGATGCATGACACGAAGACCCTGCTGATCGGCCGGTATGTGCGCCTCAGGGGCGGCTCGATGCGCCACCGCGAGGTTGTCGATAAAGATGCAGTCGTTTTCCTGGTACTCGTAGGCGATGGTGTAGCCGTTATCCAAACCTGCATTCAGCAGGTCGTTGTGCCACTGAGGTCCCACGCCTGGAATCCCGTGGCCATTTCACGCTCCAGTGCATCGATAACAGCCCGGGGAGGGGCGTTCGAACCTTTAAGGTCAATGCCCTGAACCTCAAAAAGGGGGCAGGTTCATTTTCGGTACTTTGCTACGCCCCCTCAATTTTGACCCCTGGTAGCCTCTCGTCCGGTTGTGCGATAACCTTCCAGCACTTCCAATCCACCACTGACAGT
>JAQCAK010000285.1 GCA_027621895.1 Pseudomonadota bacterium
ATCTACAATGCCTCCAAATTCGCCGTGGTCGGTATGTCTGAGGCTTTCCGCCAGGATCTCGCCGGGCAGAATATCGGTGTCTCCGTCCTCTGCCCGGGATTCGTCAACACCGGTATCTATACCTCGGAGCGCAATCGACCCGCGGACCTGGGTGGCAGCAAAGCGTCGGCATTCGACCTGAGCAGGGATGCCAGTCGTTCACCAGAAGATATCGAAGCCCTGAAGGCCAGCCTGGAGAACATGCTGGACCCGGCACTGGTCGGGGACATGGTGCTTCAGGCGATCATTGACAATGACCTCTATATCCTGACCCATCCGGAGTTCAGGGAAAGTGTGCTGGAGAAAACCCGGCTGCTGAACGAGACTTTCGATCGCTGGTCCGCCTTCCGGGACAGCCATGCCCGATAGGTTTTTCTGCTCACCCGTCCGGTTACTGTCCGGTGATCCACCTGCGCTGGCCGCAGACCCCGAACAATCGAAGCCAAACTAAAAAGAGAGAGCCACCATGAGCGACTACACACCACCCAGGGTCTGGGAATGGAACACGGAAAGCGGCGGCCGATTTGCCAATATCAACCGCCCCATCGCAGGTCCGACTCACGAGAAGGAACTGCCTGTCGGCAAGCACCTCCTGCAACTGTATTCCCTGGCGACGCCCAACGGCGTAAAAGTCACCGTCCTGCTCGAGGAACTGCTGGAACTGGGCCGTGACGATGCGGAATACGATGCCTGGCTGATCAATATTGGTAACGGAGATCAGTTCGGCAGCGGTTTCGTCGCCATTAACCCCAATTCCAAGATTCCCGCGCTGCTTGACCGGAGTAGCGATCCTCACGTCCGGGTTTTCGAGTCCGGCGCCATCCTGTTGTACCTGGCAGAGAAGTTCGATGCCTTCCTGCCGAAAGATCATCGCCGCGCAGAATGCATCTCATGGCTCATGTTCCAGATGGGCAGTGCACCCTATATCGGCGGCGGGTTCGGACACTTCTATGCCTACGCACCCGAGAAATGGGAATACCCCATCAATCGATACACCATGGAAGTCAAACGCCTGCTGGATGTCCTCAACCGGGAACTGGCGAACAAGCAGTTTCTCTGCGGTGATGAGTACACGATCGCCGATATGGCCAATGTCGCCTGGTTCGGCGCCCTGGTCATGAGCAACATCTATGAAGCAGCGGAATTCCTGGACGTAAAGTCCTACGAGCATGTGGTGCGCTGGGCCACCGAGATCGACGCACGCCCGGCTGTGCAACGTGGCAAACGGGTCAATCGCCCCTGGGGGCCCGAGGCAGAACAGGTACCCGAACGCCACAGTCGAGACGACTTCTAGCGCGCCAGACCCGCCAGCAGACCCGGGGGTTCGGCATAGTATTCCGGCCCCTGGATGAACCGCGGGCGGGTGGCCGGCGTATTGAGTGTATACTGATCGATCCTGTCAACTCTCAATAAGCGCACCAACAACGGTAACCTCATGTTTTCAGACAAAAAACCTAGACGTCATGCATTCACAGCCGCATTACTGCTGTTGCTCGCGGCCTGTGGTTCAGAGGCTCCAGAGGTGCGGCGCAACGCTGAACCGGTCCGGGTTATCGCAGAACCCGTCCAGATCAACAACCAGCTGACCCGGATAGAGGCCGTAGGCACTTCACGCGCCCTGCAGTCGGTGACGCTGCATCCACCCTCGGCTGGGGAGATCGTCAGGATCAACTTCAAGCCGGGTCAGCATGTCGATGCCGGTGACGTGCTGGTGGAACTGGATCAACGAAAGGAAAAACTGGCTGTCGAACTGGCGCAGTTCCGACTCTCTGAAGCCGAGCGGCTGTTCGAGCGGTATCGTAAAAGTGCAGAAACCGGGGCGACCCTGCCAACGACACTGGACGCGGCGCGGACGGAACTCGAAGCCGCCCGCATCGAACTGGACCAGGCAAAGATTGCGCTTGAGGACAGAAACATCATCGCCCCCTTTGACGGACATGTCGGGATTACCCAGTTCGATCCCGGCGACAGGGTACAGACGGAGACACCCGTAGTCACACTGGACAACAGGGATTCGCTGCTCGTGACCTTCGATCTGCCCGAACTGCTGATCGACCATGTTAACCAGGGATCAAAGGTACAGATGAAAACCTGGGACCAGCAGGCCCAGACGGTCGATGGTGAGGTGATCGATATCGATTCCCGGATCGACCCGGATCTGCGCACGTTCGTGACACGCGCCATCGTCAGCAATGAGCAGGATCGCCTGCGACCGGGCATGAGTTTCAGGGTCACCCTGGAACTGCCTGGCGACCCCTACCCGGTCATGCCTCAGATCGCGGTGCAATGGGGCGCAGATGGTGCCTATATCTGGAAAATTGTTGATGGTCATGCAGAACGGGTACGCGTCAGGATCGTGCAGCGGCAACAGGGATTCGTGATGGTCAGTAGCGATGAGGTCCTGGATGAGAACGACATTATCATCACCGAGGGCATCCAGCGCCTGCGACCCGGGCTACCCGTGTCGCCGCAGACAGCCATCGCGCGTGACGCCGCGACACCTGCACAGACCGAAGCAACCCGTGGCTGATGAACACCACACCCTCACCGGCAACGATTAATGACCTGCCCAGCCTGAGTATCCGGCGGCCGGTCCTGGTGCTGGTCGTCAACCTGATGATTGCCCTGGCGGGTATTGCCGCCATTCTTGCCGTCGAGGTCCGCGAGTTACCGGACGTGGACCGTCCCATCGTAACCGTGAGAGCCGTGTATCCCGGCGCATCACCTGAAACCATGGATGCGGAGGTGATCAGTCGCATTGAAGGTGCAGTAGCACGGGTATCCGGGATCAAGAGCATCAGTTCCTCATCCGAGGAGACTACCGGCCGGATACGCATTGAGTTTCGTCCCGGCACTGACCTGAACAGTGCATCTGCTGACGTCAGGGAGGCGGTGAGCCGGATTTCCCGACAGCTGCCGGAGCGTGTCGAACAGGTGCTGGTTGTTAAGGCAGACGACGATGCCCGCGCCATTGTTAACCTGGCCGTCTACTCTGACTCGTTGATGGACGATGATCTCACCCGGATTGTCGAAACAGACATTATTCCCGCGCTGGTATCCATTGAGGGCGTAGCAGATGTAGAGACATCCGGCGCAAGGCAGCGCCTGCTGCGGGTCGTCGTCGACCCCCTGCGTCTTGCCAGTTACGGGCTTTCTGTGACCGATGTAGCGGACGTCCTGCGCCAGGCTGCTTTCGATGTGCCCGCCGGCAGCTTCCGCTCGGAGGATCAGGAACTGCTGGTTCGCGCTGACGCAACCGTGGTCAACGCAGACCAGATCAAGGACATTGTCATCCGGGACACCCGTCGCATCGGTGATGTGGCCAACGTTTACTTTGGACCGGAAGACGCCACATCTTACACCCGTCTTAACGGACGTAACGTGATAGGCCTGGGGGTGATTCGCCAGGCCCAGTCGAACACCATCAGGATCTCCAACGGCGTGTTGGCGACCGTTGACAGGCTCAATTCACGCTTCAGTGATCTGGATATCGTCATCGTCGATGACAGCGCCTCATTCATCCGGAGCAGTGTGTCAGAGGTGCTGAAAACGCTGCTGATCACAGTGGCCATCGTCATTGGCGCCATCTGGCTCTTTATCGGATCGATTCGTGCCACCCTGATTCCCAGTATCGCGATTCCCGTTGCGCTCATCGGCACGGTGGCGGGTATCTGGATGCTCGGCTTTTCGATTAATATCCTGACCCTGCTGGCGCTGGTACTGGCCACCGGCCTGGTGGTGGATGATTCCATTGTGGTTCTGGAAAACATCCAGCGCCGCCACGCGCAGGGCATTGGCTCCCGTGCAGCGGCGGTTCTCGGTACACGACAGGTCTTTTT
>JAQCAK010000286.1 GCA_027621895.1 Pseudomonadota bacterium
TTACCAGCACAACATCCTGGAGCGATTAACGGAACCTGATCGCGTGATTTCCTTTTTGGTCTGCTGGGAAGATGATTCGGGTTTCCCGCGGGTGAATCGGGGCTGGCGAGTACAGCACAGCAATCTCATCGGGCCTTACAAGGGTGGTCTCAGGTTTCATCCGACTGTGAACGAATCAGTGTTCAAGTTCCTGGCGTTTGAGCAGACTTTTAAAAACGCCCTCACGGGACTGCCGATCGGTGGCGCCAAGGGCGGTTCGGACTTCAATCCCAGGGAGTGTTCTGATCGTGAGATCATGCGTTTCTGCCAGTCTTTCATGAATGAACTCTACCGGCATATCGGTGACAAGATCGATATCCCTGCCGGTGATATCAATGTGGGCAACCGTGAGATCGGTTACCTGTTCGGACAGTACCGTCGTCTGGCCAATACCTTCTCCGGTGTGTTGACCGGCAAGGACCTGGATTTCGGTGGCAGCCACGTTCGCCTGGAGGCAACGGGTTTCGGGCTGGTCTATTTTGTTGAGAAAGCCCTGGCCCGGATAAACCAGTCCATAGAAAACAAGGTCATCGCCGTTTCCGGATCCGGCAACGTGGCCCTGCACGCCGCGCTGAAGTCAATCCAGTTAGGTGCCAGGGTTGTCACGCTGTCTTCCAGCAAGGGAACCCTGCTCCTGGAAGACGGATTTTCAGAGGAAGATGCCAGGACCCTGATCACGCTGAAAGGCGATTCCACAGAAAAGCTGAAGTACCTTGGCAAGGGTGAGTGGCTCGGAGGGTCAACACCCTGGGATATTCCCTGTGATATCGCGCTACCCTGCGCAACCCAGAATGAGTTACGAAAGGATAACGCGGAGTGCCTGGTCAAAAATGGCTGCATGCTGATTGCCGAGGGTGCGAACATGCCCTGTGACAATGAAGCATTGCGTGTTTTCGAGGAACACAGGATTCAGCATGTACCCGGCAAGGCCTCGAACGCCGGGGGGGTTGCTCTGTCGGCGCTGGAAATGGGCCAGAATGCGAGTTTCAGCCGTCGGGGATTTGAAGAACTGAACAATGAGCTTCGGGTTATCATGACCCGCATTCATGAACTGGCAGTCGAGAGCGATCCCAATGCCACAGACGAATACGTGAATTATCGGCGTGGTGCCAATATCGCGGCTTTCAAACGGGTGGGACATGCCATGGTATTGCAGGGTATCGGGAGTTGAAGTCTGCAGGACTTGCGACGACAGCAGGAACCTGCTCGAATACCCCTTTGGACGCAGTTTCACCATTCACGCAGTATCACATTGAAGGCTGCTCGTTGAAGGCGGTCAGCCTGGGATTCTGAAATGAGACCTGCAATTCGGGTTCAATCCAGGTGGCTGGCTTTTGGCTGATCTCGACCAGTTTCTGAGAGGTGTCCTCGAAGAAGAGGGCCCTCAGGGTGTGGTTGATGCGTTCTCCTTTCTCATGGGTTCCTTCGTTATCACGTTGGACGGCCGCGTTGTGGGCGCGAGCAGGGGTTTTACCCAACTCATGAAGTACTCTCTCGATGAACTCCTGGGCATGCATGCCACGGAACTGATTGCCCTTGATGAAGTGCCCGCCATGCATCGGCGATTCAGGAATTCGGATTCAGAGCAATACCAGCTCAAGCTGCTCTGCAAAGACAAGTCCATCAGGCATGTAATTGTTTCACCACGCATTTTCTCCGGTGGCGACCAGCAGTATCGACTGGCGGAGTTTGTCGATATCACGCCGCAGCAGGTTGCCAGGCAGCTGCTGCAGGAAAGTGAGAAGAAATACAGTTCTGTGTTCAATCTGGCTGCCGTCGGCATTGCGCGGGTCGCCATCGACGGTCACTGGCTCGAGTGTAACGACAAGCTGTGCAGCATTGTCGGCTACGATCGCGAAGAACTGCTGGGCATGAGCTTCCAGGACATCACCCATCCCGATGACCTGGACAAGGACCTGACGCTCCTTCAACAGGTGCTGGACGACGAGATAAAAACTTACAACATAGAGAAGCGCTACTTCAGGAAAGACGGCAGCGAGGTCTGGATTAATCTGACCGTTTCACTGGTGCGGGGCGATGATCACCAGCCAGAGTACTTTATTTCCGTCATCGAAGACATGAACGAAAAGAAACTCATCGTGGATGATCTCAGGTTTCAGGCCAATCACGATCCGCTCACGGGGCTTTTGAACCGCAAGGCACAGAACCTGGTGCTGCAGCGGGAAATTGACCGGGCCATACGGTATCAGCGAAGCATGTCGGTGTTGATGCTGGATATCGATCATTTCAAGGCGATCAATGATCGCTATGGCCATCACCAGGGAGACGTCGTGCTGAAAATGCTTGCTTCCCAGCTGACGGCCATCCTTCGCGAATCTGACATTGCCTGTCGATTCGGCGGGGAAGAGTTTCTGCTGGTCCTGCCGGAAAGCAGTACGGTCCAGGCGATGGAGACAGCTGAAAGAATCAGGCAGCAGATTGCGGTGTCAACCCTGTGCCAGGACTACCCTGAAATCAGGGTTACAGTGAGTCTGGGCATCGCGACCTATCCTGAGGATGGTGGAAGCCCCGAGGAACTCGTAAAGTTGGCCGATGAAGCCATGTATCACGCGAAGCAGACGGGTAGAAACCGTTCCGTTGCAATCAAGGATGTACAGACCCACTGAATCACCTTGTCGAATCAGACCATCGGGTGCTGGTTCGATAGTGCCAGGCAAGATGATCCTGTGTTGTTTTCTTTTGCTCATCTCCCTGCGCTCCGTCGTCGCAGCGGAACCTGTTTCCTACTGGGTACTGGGCAGCTTTTCCTCGTCCAGTAGTGCTGCTGTAGAGCAGGAGCGTCTGCAGACTCTGCTTGGTACACCGCTTGAAGTCCGCCGGTCGAACCAGGGCGGGTATTATCGGGTGCTGCTGGAAGCAGGCAGACTGTCGTTGGCTGCACTGACTGCCCAATCTCTGGATGCCTGGCTGTTGAAGCTCGACACCTCGACAACTGAAGCCGGGATAACCCTGGAAGCTGACCCTGCCGAGTCAACAGAACTGGCATCGAGTGAGTTGCTCCCCGACGCAACATCTTTGGGAGAGAAACTGGCTGAGAACACCGAGACGTCACCACTGTTTGAACCGCTGAAAGAGGCTGAGTCACTGGCTGATTATTGTAATCGACTGCCTGATAGCCGCCTTTGCCAGCATCCCCTTGCAGCCTGGACGTTGCGGCACGAAGCCAGATTGAATCGCGGCCAGAAAAGCCTGCAGACTGCGTGTAGCGAGCCGCTGTCGAGCAGATCGGCGGAAATCTGTCTGCGGTGGCAGAATCAGCAGTAGATCAGCCTGGTGCGATTCAGGCGTGCGATCACGGGTCTTGACGCGGCAGCAGTCAACAGGCTCGAGAGGCAAATGATGCTTAAAGAAACCCGGACGATGCGGGTTCCCACCAGTGATTAATTAACCACTTGTAAACATGCACCTCCCATTGTTCTTTATAAGGGTGAGTAGCATATATGTCGTAGGCACTTCATCGAGCAACTGAAATGCACTTTAGAAGTATTTTCCTATCGGACATTCACCTCGGTTCTCCGGATTCGCGCGTGATGTTGTTGCTCGATTTCCTAGCGCGAAACACCTGTGATCATCTTTATCTTGTTGGCGACATCGTCGATTTCTGGTGTTTGCAATCGTCGAACAAGACCTGGCCACAGGCTCACAGCCAGGTTGTTTCCAGCCTGGTGGAAATGGCTCGTAAAGGTACTGGTGTCATCCCGGGTAGTGTCGAAGTCGACCAGGTTTCATCGGGGCAGTCTGGATTGGCGCTTCGTCGATAACTTCTTCAATAAAGACATTGTGCTGGCATGTTGACGACACCAGGGGAGAAGACTTG